>JADGPR010000117.1 GCA_017882335.1 Bacteroidales bacterium
CCTCGTATTTTCTCCTTGTGTTTGATCAATTGTTTTTTGAGTGCCTCCATGGCCTGATCGGTTGCTTCCTCAAATGATTTTGCCTGTTTCTTGGCGAAAAGGTCATAGCCGCGTACAATCAATCTGATCTCCACCATTTTGTTATCCCGGTTTTCCGTATTCTCAAGTTTCAAAATAACTTCACTGCCGATGATCCCTTCATAAATGCTTTGCATCTTCTGTACTTTCTCCTTTATGAACGATTCCAGTTTACCGTCAGCTTTGAAATGTACAGAATTGATCTTGATAGTCATTCAAACCTCCTTTTTTATGCCTTTGGATGGGCTTGTTTATAAATAGTCTTTAACTTTTCGATGGTATTGTGGGTGTAAACCTGGGTAGCCGAAAGGTTGGCATGCCCAAGGAGTTCCTTAACAGCATTCAGTTCAGCGCCGTTGTTCAGTAAATGAGTTGCAAATGTGTGCCGTAATACATGTGGGGAGATCTTCTGCAGCGTTGTTACCTGCGACAGGTATTTTGTGACGGTACGATATATAAATCGAGGGTAAGCCTTTTTACCATTATCGGTAACAAGAAGCCAAAGATCATCAGGAGTGCCTGGCGGCTTTGGAAATTCAGCATTCTCAAGATAGGATTTTTTCCCGTTTAAGTATGTCTTCAAAAGATCGGCAAATTTATTGGAAAACGGAATTAACCGCTCTTTATTTCTTTTTCCCAAAACCTTTAACGTGGATTGATGAAAATCGATATCCGTTTCTTTCAGGTTGATCAGTTCCGACAACCGCATCCCTGTTGCATAAAGAATTTCCAGGATAAGCCGGTCGCGCAGGGCAGGAAATCCTTCCCCGAAATTTATTTTTTCAAACAGCATCGCCATCTTTTCCTTTTCCACAAACGAAGGTAATTTTTTTGAGGTTCTGGGGGAGATGATCTTCCGCATCTGATTGATGGAAACCAATCCCTCTTTCAGCAGGAATTTATAAAATGATTTCAGGGTGGTCAGTTTACGGTTGACGGAACGGGGAGATATTTTTTCCTGCATTAGCAATACCAGCCATGAACGGATCATGGGATGGGTCACATCACGGATATCAGTTATATTATATTGTATTTTGAGGAAAGAATAAAACTGGTCCAGGTCGGTACGGTAGGCTGATACGGTATGCGGCGAGTATCTTTTTTCGTATTGTATGTAGTCGATAAACTTTCCCTGAACCATCCATCTAAAAATAAAAAGAAGTCTTGCCGGTTTTCAACCAAAGGATAAATATACGAAATAATTCACCCTTGCAAAACTTCTTCTGTAATATTTTTTTTGCTTTCAGCAATTAAACACTCCCGGAGCGGGAATTCATAAAGACACAAAACCAGGCAGGCCGGTTCGTTGCATTAAATGCCTTCCTCTGATTGCTGAAGTTGCTGGACGTAGATGGCTTTATTCACACTTTCGCGCCTTATAATCGATGGCTTTGTGAATTTCTGGCGTTCGCGCAGTTCTTTAACGACACCGGTTTTCTCAAATTTTCTCTTCAGTTTTTTTAAAGCTCTGTCGATGCTTTCACCTTCTTTAACGGGTACAATGATCATGTGGGTTTTACTCTTTCTTTTAAAATAATGAATATTTATCCTGAAAACAGGGGTGCAAAGTTAAAAATAGTTTTTGAAAATCCAAGAAAAAATAGTGAAGGGTGAAGAGTGAGCAGTGAGAGGACAATATTCCCATTCACATCTCACCCTTCACTCCTCACTCTTCACTCTTCACTCTTCACAAGTTCTTGAGAATAAACTCCATCATCCGGGTATACAGGTGAAAGGTAGTGTTCTTTCCCGCATAGATCCCATGGTTGCTGTTGGGGTAGAACTGCATCTCAAACTGTTTATTGGCGGCTGTCAATGCCGTGACAAAATCATACGAATTCTGTGTATGTACATTGTCATCGGCCATCCCGTGAATAAGCAAAAGTTTTCCTTTCAGTTCAGCGGCATGGTTTATGGGCGAGTTGGACTCATAGCCCTGAGGATTTTCTTTTGGTGTTTGCATAAACCGTTCCGTATAGATATTGTCATAATATTTCCAGTTGGTAACCGGGGCGACCGCAACACCCAATTTAAAATAGTCGGCTCCTATGGTCATGCAGGAAAGGGTCATGTAACCGCCAAAGCTCCAGCCCCACATCCCGATCCGGTCTTTGTCGACAAATGCAAGCGAACCCAGGTATTTTGCTGCTTCGATCTGGTCGAGCGTTTCGTACTTCCCAAGTTGCAGGTAGGTACACTTTTTAAATTCTTCTCCCCGGGCGCCTGTACCACGGTTATCCATGGAAACAACGATGATCCCGTTCTGCGCGAAAAGTTGGCTATATGACGACACCATTCCCCATAGGTTCATTACCGTCTGCGATCCAGGGCCACCGTAGATCGTGAATAAAACAGGGTATTTCTTTAAAGGGTCAAAATCGGCAGGTTTCAGCATCCATCCGTTCAACTCCATCCCGTCATGCGTTCGAAAAGTAAAAAACTCAGCTTTACCAAATCCATAGTCATTAATTGTTTCCTTCAGTTTTGCGTTATCCTGGATAATTCGCAATTCAGCGCCGTCAGACTTATTGACTGTAGTAAATGACGGAGTATTGATATCCGACCAGCGGTTAATAAAATAGATGCACTTACTGCTGAATTCCGGGACATTGAACCCTTTTTTCGGTGCCAGGCAGGTTTTGTTTTTTCCATCCATCCCGATGGTGTAAACATTGCGTTCGAGCGGAGAAACTTCAGTAGAGACATAGTACAATTTATTGTTCATCTCGTCAATACCGGCAATGTCGGTTACTTCCCACTTCCCGGAAGTCAGTTGCCGGATTGGTTTTCCTTCCATCGTATAGAGGTAGATGTGCCGGAAACCGTCTTTTTCACTAGTTATGAGAAAGCCGGATTTATTCTTCAGGAAATGCCAGTGATCATTAATTTCAATGTAGGTTTTATTCTCTTCGGCATAAATATTATGAGATGTGCCTGAACCTGCATCGGCCAAAAGCAGTTCAAGTTTGTTCTGGTGCCTGTTCATCCTGTAGAATGCCAAAACATTGGGATCTTCAGTCCATTTTACCCGTGGGATGTAAATATCCTGCTCCTGCCCGATATCTATATTGGAGGATTTTCCGGATTCCACATTCCAGACAAATATGTTGATCTTCGAATTATCTTCTCCGGCTTTGGGGTATTTGTATTTATCCTGCCTGGGATAGAGATCTCCATAAAATGCCAACTGATATTCTTTGACCTTGGACTCATCAAACCGGTAATAAGCAATCTTTTTGCTGTCGGGCGACCAGAAAAATGCCTGGGAAAACCCGAACTCTTCTTCATAGACCCAGTCGGTGGCGCCATTGATGATCTCATTGATCTTTCCATCGGTCGTGATCTGCTGCTCCTTCCCTGTTGAAAGGTCCACCATATATATATTGTTGTCGCGAACAAAAGCGATTTTTGTTCCGTCGGGGGAAAAAGTTGCCAGGCGCTGCTTGCCATTCTTTGAAAGCAGGGTCAGATTCCCGGTGACCAGGTCATAGAAATAATAATTGGCTCTTGAGGAATGCCGGTAGATGGCTTCCTCATGCGTTGGGAACAGGATCTTCGACTCATCCATGCTAAAAGAATAACTTCCCATCGAAATCGGAGAGGTATCCCCTGCCGGGATGAGTTTCTTTGAAGTAACCAGCGTTTGTGTAAATTTCCCGGTTGCATATTCATATACGTTGAGACTGTCTTTTTTGAGCTGGCAATAATGTTCACCATCCTTCATCGAATTAAGCCCGGAGACACCACGGGAGGAAAATTTTCTGTTTTTGTAGATATCCTCAAGGGTGATTTTTTTTGTCCCGGTTTGACAGAACGAGGAAATGGTGGAGATGATAAAAAGAATGGATAGAAGCTTTTTCATGGGAAGATATTTTTGGGGTTTTATTGGTAAATTTATTAACCTTTAATCGGGTAGACAAGCGGACTGCAGATAGTCAAAACCCATAATCCAGTGCCCAGAACGTATAGAAAATATTAGAACCTGCAATAATAATAAAAATTTGTATTTTCGCGGCAAATTTAATGGGATGGTAGCTCAGTTGGTTTAGAGCATCGCCTTGACAGGGCGGGGGTCATGGGTTCGAATCCCTTCCATCCCACGTTTTTAAATCTTTAAATAGTTTAAATATAACCATTTAGATGTTTTTTATTTCCAGTTTGTTCAAGTATTGTTCAACTTTCCCCGTTTTTTTGACAGAATTAACTATTCTAC
>JADGPR010000068.1 GCA_017882335.1 Bacteroidales bacterium
ACTTTCCATTGGTAGGAGGGTGGTGTGCCACCATTGTTCGGCGTCGCAGTAAATGTAACTGAACTTCCTGCACAGAAAGGATTTGAGGATGATGTAATGGATATACTTACCGTCAGATTGGGATTAACAGTCATTGTAACCGGTGCCGAAGTAGAGGGATTGTTTACAGCGCAGGTCGCATTTGAATTTACAACACAGGTCACTCCATCCCCGTTCAAAGGAATATAGGTATAGGTTGACAGATTAGCTCCCACCGGGTTCCCGTTGACCTTCCATTGGTAGGACGGTACTGTTCCTTCGTTTATAGGATGGGCGGTAAAGGTCACGGAAGTTCCTGAACAAACAGGATTTTGGGAGGCTGTCACTGCGACACTCACCGGAAGGTTTGGATTGACAACCATGGTGATACTATTCGAAGTGGCAGGGTTGTTTGAGATGCATATTGTTAATGAAGATGTAAGTGTACAGGTTACAACATCACCGTTCAATGGACTATAACTGAAAGTGGTTGAATTTGTTCCTGAATTGATCCCGTTGACCTTCCATAGGTAGACCGGGGTTAATCCGGGGAATGTCGGAACTGCTGTAAACGTGACAGATGTTCCTGAACAAACATTATTGTTGGAAGCGGTGATTGAAACTTTTACTGAATCACCTGGATTTACGGTGACTTGGTAATCAACTGTCGTTCCAACACAACTTCCGATTTTCGGCGTTATCTGATAGGTAACAACTCCTGGTGTTGCAAGTGAATTGGTCAATACCTGGTTTATCATCAATCCTGAATCAGCGCTGAAACCCGTTATATTTCCTGATGTAAGGGTAGCAGTCCAATGAAAGAGTGTTCCGGGAACGGATGATGTTAATGAAATATTGGTGGATTCTCCTGAACAAATTGTTTTTGAAAGAGGGCTGTTGGTAACATCGGGGATCGGAGTGGTAATCAACTGCACGGTATCAACCCCACTGCACCCGTTGATAGTTGTGACAGTAACTGCATAGGTCCCAGCCTGATCTGTAGTGTAGGTTTGTGAAGTTCCAACAATTAATCCTGAACCAAGATCCTTCCATGAATATGTAGCCCCTGGCCATGTCCCTGCATCGAAGGTCGTAAATACGCCATTACAGACAGTCCTGTCCGGACCTAGAACCGGCTGAGGGGATGAAAGAATGTTAAAGACTTGCCATGTCGTATCAGTCCTGTTGTCATTATGCTTAACAAACAATTCAACGGTATAGGCTCCCCCTGTCGAATAAATGTGGGATGGGTTTGGCAGGTTCGAAAAATTGTTTGGCCCGGATAAAGGATCACCGAAATCCCAATGAATACTATCTGCCGGCGGCCAAATGTCAGATGAAAAATGAATCAGGTAATTTGAACATGCTCCGCTATGATGAATGTAAGCTTTATATTTTTGAATAAATTGACACAACCCGGCAGTACCATTATTACCAAGCAAATTTATGGTGTTAAGCTGAAAATTACATGCAGCTCCTTGGGATGATGGATTATTAATTACACTTAGAAAAGGTATGAAAAAATGTGTACAATAGATCTTACCATCCGGACCCATTTGTAATCCACCGATATTTGCTGGGGTTGGATAAGAAAAAATAAGATTGGCGCTTTGAACAAATTGCAAGGAATCCGTTTTGGTAGCGTCGTATTGTACTATGTTTTCACGACTCGTTGCATTCTGTGCAATGACATAAAGATATTTTGAATCAATGGAAAATTCTGCAAATGATGACTCACTTCCACCACTTGATGTTGAAGAATAATAATATTTGAAAATAAACAAAGGTGTGAATTGTCCTGTGAGGGTATTGAAATTTCCAAATTCTGCTAAACTATCATATGCACAAATCAATTTCGTTCCGTCTGGTGATATTTTTATCATATTTCCATTGTAAGGTGATGGAGAATGGAGATATATTAAACTGTAACTTTGGACAGGAAAAGTATTAATACCGCTTGATGAGATCAAATAGGAAAGGAATATATTACTGTTATTATATTCCCTCACAACAACCCAAACCTCTTTATTATTATGATGTCTTGTCCCATAAAGAACTTCAGAAGTTTGTTGTGCACCAGGAACAACAAGGTATTTTTGACCTGATGAAATATCTCCAAGACCGCCATCCAATCTCATATCAAGGATTGAATATCTTAATCCTGATGGATTTGGATCAACAACAGTAGGAGTCTCATCCATTGAAAAAATATAAAATAAACTGTCGTCAACTAAACTTTTTACACTCAACAATGGTTGAGAGACACTTGAAGATATTGGGAAGCAACAACCATTTGGCATGGGCAGATGGTTTCTGTTATAAATCTTATAGTCATCAGCATAAAACAATAAATTTCCAATTGAATCAGAAACACTAACGCTAATGTTGCCTTCATAAAAAGTTGTTGCACAATTGGTCAAGGCGACAGGTGAACCAGAGTTAAAGGTAACTCCGGCATGGTCACCGAAATACCAAATATTAAATTCTCCCTGGGAAAAACAAAAAAAGTGGAGAGAAAAGAATAAACCGAAGAGATAAAGATGTTTCAAATTATACTATTGACAGGTAAAGTTAATAAAAAAATATAACAACAACCTGCATTGCAGGTAAATCAACCTACAAAAGTCAAATGTACTATTTAAAAAAGACAAGGAAGTTGGTAAAAGGTTGTTTCATGCTTCCGCGGCCTTTGCAGTTAAAGAATATTTGTATAAATGTTTCTCGCAGATTTTCGCAGATTAAGCGCTGATTTTCGCAGATTTTCGCAGAATAAACTCGCCAGCTCACCAGTTCGCCAGTTCGCCAACTTATTATGGGGGTTGCTTCGTCGCTGCGCTCCTCGCAATGACAAAAATAGTAGCGGTAACTAAGGCGATTACTTCGGCACTTCGTGCCTCGCAATGACAATTCGCAACCTAACCCACACTGCGTTAGGGATTGTAGAGGAAAGCCCGGAGCGAGGAACGAGCGAGGACTTGGAACGGAAAGCCCGACCCGAAGGGGAACGCCCAAATTAATGAAGAATTAAAAATGAAGAATTAATTTCTTTGAGCGCCTTTGTGAAAACCTTTGTGCGACTTTGTGGTTAAAAATTTATTTTGATTTGATCTAAATAAGTAGATTTATTCGTATTTTCGCAATTGTTTTGATAATGAAACATAATCTTGCAAGATGCCACATTATTTTTCACTCGGTAAAATTCCTCATAAACGGCATACTATCTTCCGGAAGCCCGACGGAGGACTCTATGCGGAGCAACTGGTTTCGACCGAAGGATTCTCCGATATTTACTCCCTGGTTTACCATTGTTATCCGCCCACAAGGGTACTGAAAATTGAGGAAGACTATTCCGTTGCACCGGAAATTGCCGTGGAGCAAAATATGCAACACCGGAGTTTCTACGGGATGGAGGTGACGCCCCAGGATGACTACCTCGATAGCCGTGTTCCGGTCCTGGTGAACCAAGATGTTTATCTGAGCCTTGCTGCACCGCGGAAATCGATGACAGAATATTTCTTTAAAAATTCCAGTGCCGATGAGATGATATTCATCCACAAGGGATCCGGTACCCTGAAAACCATGTATGGTAAGATCCCTTTTTCCTATGGCGATCATCTGCTCATCCCACGTGGAATACCTTACCAGGTTGAATTTGATGCTGAAGACAACCGGCTGCTTATCGTGGAGTCTTTCACTCCCATCAGGTTCCCCAAAAGGTACCTTAACGGATCAGGACAACTGATGGAACATGCGCCCTACTGCGAACGTGATATCCGGAAACCGCAGGAGCTGGAAACCCATGAAGAAACCGGCGATTTCCTCGTGAAGATCAAACGCGACGACCGGATCTGGCCTTACCATTATGAAACCCATCCTTTCGATCTGATCGGCTGGGACGGTTACCATTATCCCTTTGCTTTTTCGATCCACGATTTTGAGCCGATCACGGGACGGATTCATCAGCCACCACCCGTTCACCAGGTATTTGAAACCTCCACCTTTGTTATTTGTGACTTTGTGCCAAGAATGTTTGATTACCACCCGGAAGCCATCCCTGTTCCATACAATCACAGCAATGTGGATTCGGATGAAGTGATCTATTATGTGGACGGCGAGTTCATGAGTCGAAAGAATATCGGGATCGGGCAAATCACACTTCACCCGAAAGGGATCGTGCATGGGCCCCACCCAGGCGCTATTGAAAAGGGAATCGGTGCGAAGTCAACCAATGAATTGGCGGTGATGGTTGATACATTCCGGCCGCTGAGCCTCACAAAACAGGCATTATCAATTGAAGACAAAAATTATTTCAAATCATGGATAGAATAGATAATGATTTTCTCCCCATCAACGGGACGGATTATGTTGAATTTTATGTAGGCAATGCCAGACAGGCTGCCCATTATTACCAGGCGGCTTTCGGATTTCAGCCCCTCGCCTATGCCGGGCTTGAAACCGGGTTAAAGGACCGGACTTCATTTGTGGTTGCACAGGATAAGATCCGGTTTGTTTTTACCTCCTCCCTGATCCCGGATTCTCCCATCGCAGAACATGTGAGGCAACATGGCGACGGGGTGAAGGTGATCGCACTCTGGGTGGATGATGCCCGGAAATCATATGAAGAAACGACAAAACGCGGTGCAAAATCCTACCTGGAATCACAGGTATTTACCGACAAATCAGGGGAAGTTGTGGTATCCGGCATTCATATTTATGGCGAAACCGTCCACTTATTTGTGGAAAGAAAGAATTATGACGGCATTTTCCTTCCCGGGTTTATTAAATGGGAACCCCATTATCGCCCAGCTTCCACAGGGTTGAAATATGTCGATCATATGGTGGGGAATGTAGGATGGGGTGAAATGAATACCTGGGTAGATTTCTACGCAAAGGTGATGGGGTTCTCGCAGTTGATCTCGTTTGACGACAAGGATATCTCGACAGAATACACCGCCCTGATGAGCAAGGTGATGGCCAACAGCAACATGAGGATCAAATTCCCGATCAACGAACCAGCCGCCGGAAAGAAAAAATCGCAGATCGAAGAATACCTTGATTTTTACCGGGGCCCCGGCGTTCAGCATATCGCCATGTCTACGGATCATATCGTGAAAACCGTTACGGCTCTTCGAGACCGGGGCGTTGAATTCCTGCAGGTTCCCGAAACCTATTACCAGACGCTTGCCGACAGGATCGGGAAGATCGATGAAAAGATTGGGCCTCTGGAGGACCTGGGGATCCTTGTCGACCGTGATGAGGATGGATACCTGCTGCAGATCTTTTCCCGGCCCGTGGAAGACCGGCCTACTCTATTTTTCGAGATCATCCAGCGGAAAGGCGCTAAATCATTCGGAAAAGGAAATTTTAAAGCCCTGTTCGAGGCTATTGAACTGGAACAGTCGAAACGCGGTACGCTATAGTCGTATCTGTTAAAAACATTTAAATCGTTCTCGCAGATTTTCGCAAATTAAACGCAGATTCACGCAGAAAACATTTCAACTAGTTATCGCATATTAATTTATTTATCAAGGATTACAATTTCCTCTGCGAAAACCTACCTGCCGGTAGGCAGGTTTGTGGTAAATCTACGTTAATCTGCGAGAAAAAAACAATTGGTAATCATCTATTAAATCTACGGTAGTAGACGATAAGAGGTAAGAATGAAAGTTAAGAATTAGCAATGATGGATAAGACCAACAATCCCGATTTGAGATCCTGGATAGAGGTGGAAAAAGGAAGTGATTTCCCGATCCAGAACCTGCCTTTCGGAATCTTTAGAAGGCCGGGGAAACCGCCTTCAGCAGCCACCCGGATCGGGGATACTATTATCAGCCTTCATGCGCTTTCAACGCATTCTTGTTTCAAAGATAAGGGGTTTGATCCGGATGTGTTTAACCGGCCTGTGCTGAACGACTTCATTGCACTTGGAAAACTTTTCGGACGTAAGGTTAGGGAATGTCTTTCAGCTCTCTTTAACGAGGATAATCCCCTGTTGCGTGATGACACGCAGGCAAAAGAAGAGATCCTCTTTCCCGTTCAGGATGTCGAAATGATGATGCCTGTAAAGGTGGGGGATTATACCGATTTTTATTCCAACGAGCAGCATGCCACGAACCTGGGAACCATCTTCAGGGATGCGGCCAATGCGCTAAACCCGAACTGGAAACACCTCCCGGTTGGCTATCATGGACGGAGTTCTTCGATCGTGATCTCCGGAACACCCATTCACCGGCCGAAAGGGCAAACAAAACCTGATTCCTCTTCATTCCCGGAATTCGGGCCTACCCGCCAACTGGATTATGAACTGGAAGTGGCTTTCATTGCAGGAAAAGCAACCCTGCTAGGCGAGCCGGTCTCCATCGCTGAGGCAGAGGATCATATTTTCGGACTCATATTATTCAATGATCTTTCCGCACGGGATATCCAAAAATGGGAAACTATTCCGCTGGGTCCATTTTTGGGGAAAGATTTCGGCTCAATCGTTTCCCCCTGGATCATCACCCTGGATGCGCTTGAACCCTTCAGGATTCCCGGGCCGGAACAGCAACCGCCTGTCCTGCCTTATCTTTCATTTAAAGGAAATCATCACTTTGATATTCATATTGAAGTGTATCTTCAGTTGCCCGGGCAAAAGGAAGTTCGTGTTTGCAGCACTAATTACAAAAACATCTACTGGAACATGGTTCAGCAACTGGCTCACCAGACGGTAAACGGTTGTAATATCAACGTCGGGGATATTTATTCCTCCGGAACTATCAGCGGAATGGATCCGGGTTCGTACGGGTCGATGATCGAACTTACCCGGAACGGTACCCGGCCTGTTAGATTGCCCGACGGTTCAGAGCGGAGGTTCATTGAAGATCATGATACAATCATTCTTCGCGGGTATGCCGAGAAAAACGGGTTGCGGATTGGGTTCGGGGAAGCATCTGTCACCATACTTCCTGCAAAGGATTAATCACGGGTATGAACCCTATCACGATTACTCGGGACGAGGGATTTACCCTCCGACTTCGTCGGGATTGTTCGACTACAAATTTCAATGCTCCCGAATACTCGGAATTTTGAAATTTGAGTCTCACAAAAAAATTTAAAGGATGAAATGATGGAACTCAATGAAGTGCTCGAGAAAGTGCCAAAACACCTGATGAACCTGGTGATCGACCAGCCCTACAACTCCTATACGGCGCAGGATCATGCGCTCTGGCGTTATGTGATGCGGCAGAATATACGTTACCTGAGCAAGGTGGCGCATGGATCTTACCTTGAGGGATTACAGAAAACGGGGATCAGCCTCGAGCGGATTCCGATGATGTACGGGATGAACCGGATCCTTCGTGAGATCGGGTGGGCCGCGGTGGCTGTTGACGGCTTCATCCCTCCTTCTGCATTCATGGAATTCCAGGCTTACAATGTCCTTGTCATTGCCGCCGATATCCGGCCGATCGACCAGATCGGGTACACCTCTGCCCCCGATATCATTCATGAAGCCGCCGGTCATGCCCCGATCATTGCGAACCCTGCTTATGCCTCCTACCTGAAACGGTTCGGGGAGATCGGCGCCAAAGCATTCTCTTCTGCCAACGATTACAGGATGTACGAAGCCATCCGTCATCTTTCCATCCTGAAAGCGGACCCCTATTCGGAAAAACAAATGATCGTTGATGCAGAGAACGGTATCACCCTTCTTGAAAAAAACCTTGGGGAACCTTCAGAATTGGCCCAGATCCGGAATCTTCATTGGTGGACAGTAGAGTATGGTCTGATCGGAGACCTGGATCACCCGAAGATCTATGGCGCAGGGTTGTTATCCTCTATCGCCGAAAGTTATTACTGCATGCAACCGAAAGTGAAGAAGATTCTTTATTCCCTCGAGGCTGTTCGCTATAGTTTCGACATCACCGAACCGCAGCCCCAGCTTTTTGTGACACCCGATTTTGATACCCTCACCCGCGTCCTTGAAGAATATGCCAACACGATGGGTTTCCGGAAGGGAGGAGTGGAAGGATTACGAAAGGCCATCCAGTCAGAAGCCACCGGCACCTGTGTCTACAGTTCCGGGTTACAGGTATCCGGAACCTTTACCGAAGTGCTTGACAAAAACGAGGTACCGGTTTATTTAAAGACGACCGGACCTACGAACCTCAATTATCAGGACAAGGAACTACCCGGACAGGATAAAAAATACCACCAGCATGGATTCAGCTCGCCGGTCGGGAAGTTTAAAAATCTACCGGTCTCTCCCGAAGATGCTACGGATGAGCAATTGAAAGAACTGGGATTCACAGAGGGAGAAGAAATAGAATTCGAATATGAATCGGGATTGAAGGTGAAAGGGATTCTCCTGGAGAAGACCCGGAGGGAAGGGAAATTGATCCTTCTCCGGTTTACCGAATGTGAAGTCAGCTATAAAGGAAAGATTCTTTACCAACCATCCTGGGGGACATATGATATGGCTGTTGGAAGCAGGATCGTTTCCTGTTTTTCGGGCCCCGCCGATCCCGTTGCATTTGGGCTGAATTACGCGGTGCCCAAAGAAAAGACGCACAAACTTCAGCATACGGCAAAAGCAAAGCAACTGTTTGCGCTTTATCAGAAGGTAAGGGATACCCGGGAGAACAAGGATCCGTTGCAAAATTTGACTGATGTCTGGAATGAACTGAAAAACCATCATCCCGACGATTGGCTCTGTGCCCTGGAAATTCTTGAATTACTCAATCATCAGAAAGAAGATCTGCTTTATCGGGAAATCAAACTGTTCCTGGATGCCCGGAAATCGGAAGATAGTAACCTCAAAAAACTGATCGAAGACGGCTTTATGCTGTTGGAGGCATGATGCTATATTTAAGAATTTTTACCTGAAGAAGAAATTAAATTATGAAACACACAATTCTTGGTGCAGGCGGATCCATCGGAAACGCACTGGCATTTGAATTATTAAAAGCCAACGAAAATGTTCGCCTCGTATCGCGCAGCAATTATTCAATACCAGGAACGGAATCGTTTAAGGCTAATATTACATTTTATGAGGAAACATTGAAAAGCGTTCAAAACTCGGATGTTGTTTATTTATGTGCAGGTCTTGCCTATGATTTAAATGTATGGCGTGAGTTGTGGCCAAAGATCATGCAGAATGCCATAGATGCCTGTAAAAAGGTGAATGACCTAACCAGGTCTGGCATATGCCAACCTGTAATCCGGGTATCGACGGAAAAACATTTATTGGGTTGATTGCAAAGGAACTTGGCGTTGCTCCGAAATATTCTGTTCTGAAAAAATGGATGGTAAAGATGGTGGGATTATTCAATAAAACGGTAAATGAATCCTACGAAATGCTTTATCAAAGTGAATTTGAATATTATTTTGACTCGACAAAATTCAACTATTTCTTCAATTTTAAACCCACGACGTACCCGGAGGGGATTCACGAAACAATAGCGTTTTTAAAAAGGAAACAACTTTAAACATCTTTTTATTAATGAGTAATGAACAATTACAGAATTAATAATTGCGGAATTATTCATTACTGATAGAAATTCTAAGGGCAAATATATTGGATGTACTCAATTGTAAATACATTATTTAAGGAATCCGTTGTGGAAATTTCAAGAGGGTATCCATTTTCATTAAAAGATGAATAATGATATACAAAAACAACTTTATTGGATTGACCAAGGGATTGCATTCTCATTCTCGTGATGTTATTAGGGCTGAAAAACCAAGCTGTCGTTGCGCCCATTGAATTTAAAGGTGGAAGTCCCATGGAGGGATATTGATTTTTTTGATTTCCAAATTCAAAATCTGTAATTTTATAGGGAAAATATGTGGAATCAGACCAGGAGTAGTCTATACATCGTGTGCAATTTCCATGTATATCATAAGAATAATCTGAATAATCAAAGAGCTTGGAACCTTCATAATTCTCAATTTTAACTATCTGGCCGGCTCCATTATAGAGATACTTTAACTTAAAACCATATTGGTTCACCTCAACATACCTGTCTGAATTATAGGTATAGTAAATTGTATCACCCAAAGTGCCCTGGTACAACCGGATCATGTAAGCAACATGACCGTTTACATAATAATAATTATCCTGCTCAGTATCAGCCGCCGCATCGACAAACAGTACCTTTATTATGTTGCGATTGTCATCATAGAAAAAGAATCTGTTTTGGATTGAATTGGAAGATTGGAGCATCCTGCATGTCAGGCCTCCCGAGGATTCCTTAGTCGTTTTCTTGCAGGCAGAGAAGAAGAAAATTGAAATCAATATTACAAAACAGAAGGTTTTTTTCATTGGATTGTCTTTCAGTAATTTTAGTTTTTAGAGATTTAGAGATGAAGGAGAGCGGGCGTGTTTTATCTCAAAAACATACTCAAAGATATTAAATATATCATTAACCTAATCTTTTAATTTAGAATTTTAAGAATGGGATTAGGGAATATAGGAAACGCGCGCTGAAACCTTAGATCTGGGCATCTAAGCAACTAAACAACTAAGCAAAATTTCGCCACTTCACTACTTTATCACTCGCCAACTCGCCAGATCGCCAGTTCACCAGCTTATATAACTTTCGCACAGATAAACTCGCGATTCATCCTTGCAATGTTGGAACGGGAAATGAGTTTCGGGCATTCTGCCTCGCAGGCATAAGTGTTGGTACAATTTCCGAAGCCCATTGTATCCATCATGGCGACCATCTTCTTCACCCGGTCTTTTGCTTCAATTCTCCCCTGTGGAAGTAATCCCAGGTGTGAGACCTTGGCCGAAACAAACAACATGGCTGAGGCATTCTTGCAGGCGGCAACACAGGCGCCGCATCCGATGCATGCCGCTGCATCCATGGACAATTCCGCATTGGTCTTACTGACCAGGATCTGGTTTGCTTCGGCAGCGCCACCGGTTAGAACCGAAATATAACCGCCTTCCTGGATGATCTTGTCGAAAGCCGACCGGTCCACGATCAGGTCTTTCACTACCGGAAACGGCTTTGCCCTCCAGGGTTCGATGACGATGATATCGCCGTCCTTGAACTTCCGCATATGAAGCTGGCAGGTAGTAACGGCATCATCGGGCCCGTGTGGGCGTCCGTTAATGTAAAGGCTGCACGTCCCGCAGATCCCTTCCCGGCAGTCGTGGTCAAATGCCACTGGTTCTTCGTTCTGCCTGATCAGTTGTTCATTCAGAATATCGAGCATTTCCAGAAAAGAACAATTCGGGGATATAGCGTCCAAACTATAGTTAACAAATTTTCCTTTTGAATGAGAATCTTTTTGTTTCCAGATCTTCAATGTCAGTCTCATATTTGCTATTTTTTAGCGATCCTTAGCGTCTTTGCGCCTTAGCGGTGTACTTTACCGCAAAGACGCCAAGTCGCTAAGGTCTATTTATAAATACGCTGTTTCACTTCGATTTCCTCATACTTCAGCGGCTCCTTATGCAGTTGGAATTCCCCTTCTTTGAGGTATTCCCAGGCTGCAACATACATGTAATCCTGGTCATTCCGCAAACATTCCCCTTCATTGGTCTGGTATTCCTCGCGGAAATGCCCGCCACAGCTCTCATTGCGGTTAAGTGCATCAAAGGCCAGCAATTCTCCCATCTCCAGGAAATCAGCCACACGCCCGGCTTTTTCCAGTTCCGGGTTCAGTTCATCTGCCGACCCGGGGATCCTGACATCCTTCCAGAATTCGGCCCTCAGAGCACGGATCAGCTCGATGGCTTTCTTCAGTCCTGCTTCATTCCTGGCCATCCCGACATATTCCCACATGATCTTGCCCAGTTCTTTATGGAAATGATCCACTGACTTGTTGCCTTTGACTTCCATCAATTGCCGGATCCGATCCTTTACCCTTTTCTCTGCTTCTTCAAACTCCGGTTTGTCAGTTGCCATCCTTGGAATCCGGATCTCTCCAGCCAGGTAATTCTGGATCGTGTAAGGCAGCACAAAATAGCCATCGGCAAGTCCCTGCATCAGGGCTGATGCGCCAAGACGGTTTGCTCCATGATCGGAAAAGTTGGCTTCACCCAAGGCATATAACCCTGGGATGGTCGTCATCAGTTCATAATCCACCCAGATCCCGCCCATTGCATAATGTGCAGCCGGGTAGATCAACATCGGGTTTTCATAAGGATTTTCATCCATGATCTTTTCATACATCTGGAAAAGGTTGCCATAGCGCTCTTCGATGACATGTTTCCCCAAGCGCTTGATGGATTCCTCAAAATCAAGAAATACCGCCAGTCCTGTATCCCCGACGCCATGACCGGCATCGCAGCGTTCTTTGGCTGCACGCGAGGCCACGTCACGGGGAACGAGATTTCCATAAGCAGGGTATCTTCTTTCAAGGTAATAATCGCGGTCTTCTTCTTTTATATCCTTTGCCTTAATGAGCCGTTTCCGGTGTTTTTCCGCATCTTCTTTGCTTTTCGGAACCCAGATGCGGCCGTCGTTTCGCAGGCTTTCACTCATCAGCGTAAGCTTCGACTGGTAATCCCCGTGAACCGGGATACAGGTAGGATGGATTTGTGTGAAACAGGGATTGGCAAAATAGGCGCCTTTCTTGAATACCTGCCAGCAGGCGCTTACATTCGACCCCATGGCGTTGGTGGAGAGATAGAAAACATTGCCGTATCCGCCGGTTGCAAACACAACGGCATGGCCGAAATGCCTTTCCAGTTTTCCGTTCACCAGGTCACGGGCAATAATACCCCGTGCTTTCCCCTCGATGATCACCAGGTCTTGCATCTCATGGCGGTTAAACAATTTCACTGTTCCCAGTTTGAGTTGGCGGCTGAGCGCGCCATAGGCACCCAGCAACAATTGTTGTCCCGTTTGTCCGCGGGCAAAAAAGGTACGTGAAACGAGGGCGCCACCGAAGGAACGGTTTTCAAGCGATCCGCCATATTCCCTTGCGAATGGAACACCCTGTGCCACGCATTGGTCGATGATATTGTTGCTGACCTCCGCAAGACGGTAAACATTCGATTCCCGCGAACGGTAATCGCCTCCCTTGATCGTGTCGTAAAACAAACGGTAGATGGAATCTCCGTCATTCGGGTAATTCTTTGCCGCATTGATCCCTCCCTGTGCTGCGATACTGTGTGCACGGCGGGGACTATCCTGGTAACAGAAAATCTTTACATTGAACCCCATCTCCCCCAGTGAAGCAGCCGCAGAAGCGCCTCCCAGCCCGGTTCCAATAACAATGATATCCAGTTTCCGCTTGTTTGTCGGGTTGACCAGGTTCTGATGATCCTTGTATTGGGTCCACTTGCCGGCCAGCGGACCGGATGGAATTTTTGCATTTAATTCAGCCATAATGCCTGTCAGATAAGAAAATAGAGTGGAATGATAATGTATCCTAATGGAATAACGATCGCAAAAAAGATGCCGAATCCCGTGATGAAAGGGGTATAGGTCTTATGATCCAGCCCGAGGGTTTGAAATGCCGCCTGGAATGCATGATAAAGATGGAACCCCAGTCCGATGATCAGTGCAATGTAAAAGATGGAATAAGCGGGTTGTGAGAATAGGTATCTGGTAACGCCTAAAAAATCAGGTTCTTTGTCATCCAATGCCGGCACATGGGTGCTAACCCATCCGAACTTGATAAAAAAGAAATTGAACAAATGGATGATGAGGAAGGTCAGCACGATGGCGCCGGTGTAGATCATGTATTTGGAGAGAAAAGGAGTGGGGGTTTTGTTCGTCACCTTGTACCTGACCGGTCGTGAAAGCCAGTTCTTCAATTGGAGGATGATCCCCAGCAGGATGTGGAAGATAAATCCGCCGAAAAGGACCACCTCGAAGATCTTGACAATATAGTTTGTCCCCATAAAATGAGCCGCGGCACGGAACCATTTTCCGCCGTCATCTCTCAATAAACACAGATTGATCCCGAGATGAACCACGAGAAAGAGCATCAGGAATAACCCCAGTAAGGCCATCCATATCTTTTTAGTGATGGATGAAAAATGTAGGAAAGAAGAATTCATAGAAAGCATTTAAGTATATTTGTTATTTGTTTCAAAATTAGAATATAATTTTTTCAGTCAAACAAAACACATCTAATATTTTCACTATTTCAAAACATTCTAAATTATGTTCCCGGCAAAAGTTTATTCAGAAAGAAGGGCAAAGCTCCGTAAGGAATTGTCCAAAGGCCTCGTCCTTTTCTTAGGTAATCAGGATTCTGCATTCAATTACCCCGCCAATACTTATAGTTTCCGGCAGGACAGTAGTTTTCTCTATTTCTTCGGATTGGATCATCCCGATCTGGCCGGTGTGATCGACCTGGACAACGGAACTGATCATGTTTTTGGAAATGATCTCGATATCAACGATATCATCTGGATGGGGAAACAACCAACAATTAAAGAACAGGCATTGAATGTGGGAGTGGACAATACAGCCCCTTTGAAGGAGTTGTCGGTCCTTATCAAAGATGCCCTGGAAAAAGGCCGGATGATCCATTTCCTTCCACCATACCGTGGCGAAACGACCCTCTGGCTTTCTGACCTGCTGGACCTTCATCATTTGAAACTCAGGGAACATGCTTCGATAGAACTGATTAAGGGTGTGATAAAACTCAGGATGGTAAAAGATGATCTTGAGATAGATGAAATTGAGAAGATGATCAATGTGGCATGGCTCATGCATACCACGGCCATGAAAATGGCAAAACCCGGGGTGGTTGAACAGGAGATCGCTGGTGTGATCGAAGGAATTGCGCTTTCGCATGGCGGACCGGTTTCTTTTCCGGTGATTCTCTCGATCAACGGCCAGACACTGCATAACCATTATCATGGAAACACCCTGTCAGAAGGAAGAATGCTCGTTATTGACGCCGGTTGTGAATCGGACCTCCATTATGCCAGCGATATTACCCGTACCGTTCCGGTTGGAGGTAAATTCACCCAACGACAGAAGGAGATCTATGAAGTGGTGCTGAAGGCAAACCTAGCTGCAACCGGAGCCGTGAAAATCGGGGTTCCGTTCCGCGAAATCCATCTGCTGGCTGCAACCGAGATCGTAAAAGGCTTGAAGGCGCTGGGGTTAATGAAAGGCGATGTCAAGGAGGCGGTGAACAAAGGCGCTCATACTTTGTTCTTCCCGCACGGGTTGGGACATCCCATGGGCCTGGATGTACATGACCTGGAAGGGCTGGGCGAAATTTTTGTGGGTTACGACAATGAAGTGATCCGCAGCAAGGAATTTGGCCTTGCCTTTCTCCGCTTCGGACGAAAACTGCAAAAGAATTTCGTGATGACGATCGAACCCGGGATATACTTCATCCCCGAGCTTATAGACAGCTGGAAAAACGAAAATAAAATGGCAGAATTTATTAATTACGATAAAGTTGAAACCTATAAGGATTTTGGCGGTATCCGGATCGAAGATGATATCCTCGTAACCGATAACGGAGCAAGGGTACTGGGGAAGCCGATTCCGAAGACAGTTGAGGAAGTGGAGAAGACAATGAAGAGCTAACAGGTATTAGGCATTGGATTAATAGAAAATTGAAAATTCTGTGCTTGCCTGAAATAGGTTGACCGTTTTTGAGGGTTCATAAATCCAAAAACGATGGCAACCATAGAACAGTATGAAAAACTAACGGTGCGTGAGCG
>JADGPR010000004.1 GCA_017882335.1 Bacteroidales bacterium
TCTTCCTATTTCACTACAAGCTGTGGCTACGGTTATGTAAATATGGGGATGCTGATGCCGGATGAAGTAACTGCAATGTACGAAACACTTAAAAATTCCCCGGTTATTATTTTTGATATGCGGAATTATCCCAATATAGGTTTAGAAGATTTAGCCAGGCTATTATTCCCCGGGCCCATCATAAGTGCTCTTTGGTACAACCAGGCATTAACCGATTTACCGGTGCCTTATTATTATTTCCCGGGATGGTTTTACCAGGAGAATGATTTTAACAACCTTGGCACATGGTCAAATCCCAATCCTTACAACGGCAAAGTGTACATACTGGTTAATGAGGGAACACAAAGCGCGGCTGAATATAATTGCCAGTATCTGAGTACCCTTCCTGATTCCAGGGTGATTGGAACACAATCAGCGGGCGCAGACGGTAATATCAGCATGCTTTATTTGCCAAACGGAATATTTACCGGGTTCACTTCACTTGGTTGGTATTATGCCGACGGCTACCAGCAACAACGCAACGGGGTGAAAATAGATACTGTTGTTTCACCTACTGTTGCCGGTATCAGGCATGGCAGGGATGAAATTCTGGAAGCGGCACTCGATTGCCTCACAGGGATAAAGGATCTGAATAAACCAGAAAACAAATTATCTGTTTATCCTAATCCTGTTACAGATCATTCATTGAATATCGAGGTTACCCTTGCAGATAAAACCGACGTAGATATTACTCTGTTCAATTCTTCAGGGAATTTGATCATCCAGGAATCAATGCATGCGGAGCAGGGGAAGAATGTATTTCGGATAAAAATCCCCGGGATGGGGCAAGGACTCTATTTGCTGAAAGTGCAATTTGGAAATGAAATCTCGACTGCGAAAGTTATGGTAGAATAGATCAGAATTAATCAGTCGATAACCCAACAATGAATCAATACAGCGCAATAATCATTGATGATGAACGGAACCTCCGCGAGGCATTGGAACGGATGCTGATCCGGCATTGCCCGGAAATTGTCCTTGCAGGATCGGCAGCTTCAGCTGCCGAAGGCCGTGAAATGCTTAAATTGCACAAGGTTGATATTATTTTTCTCGATATCTCAATGCCTAAAGAAGATGGATTTGCTTTCCTGGGAACGATTCACAAAGAGAATTATGCCATCATCTTCGTTACCGCCTACCAGGAATATGCATTGCGTGCTTTAAAAGCGAGCGCAATTGACTACCTTTTGAAACCGGTTAACCTTTCGGAACTCCGCGAAGCAGTTTCAAAAGCAATTCAATATCATGAATTCCGGAAGAGCCATGATGAAGGTAAGAAAGTTTACCGGGAATCGCTGGATGTCCTTCATGATAACATTCACTCCGGAAACAGGCCGATTACAAAGATCACTGTTGCAGGACAATTTGGTTTTCACCTGGTCAATGTAGCCGACATCATGTACATGGAAGCCGACAGCAATTATACGATCATTCATCTCTCAGGCCTCAATAAAATCGTTGCGACCCGAACTATGGGGGATTTTGAGAAAATAATCAACTCACCGGAGTTTTTCAGGATACATAAATCAACCATTATCAATATGAACTTCCTAAAAGCCTACTACAACTACCAGGGTGACTTTGCAGAATTAAACGATGGAACGCGGTTAAGCATCGCAAGAAGAAAAGTGAGTGAGTTTCTGGAGGCAGTTTCCCATTTCGCTAAATAGATCCAATCAAAAGAAGTTATTCTAAAGACACTAACAATTGGATGCTGTTAAAAACGTATTATTAACCCGGGTTAATTTATCAGCCTTGACAGGCGGTTTAGATATTTTGTAGATTATGCGATTTGTGAGAAATCTTCTCTTTATTTGTTTTTCCCTGATAATGATGGACTCCCTGAGCCAGGTCGAGGAAAAATCACCCTTTCCGGGCAATTCAAATTTGCTTTCACAGAATCCCTACATTAAACATTATACCACTTTTGACGGGTTACCAAGTAATACTATAAATAATGTATTTCAGGACAGCCATAAATTTATTTGGTTTGCGACAGATGCCGGGGCTGTAAGGTTTGACGGATCTAAGTTTTTAACTTTCACAAAGAGAGACGGGTTAAATACCAGTAAAATAATCCGGATCAAGGAAGATTCCTTTGGAAGGGTATGGATAACCAATTGGGATGGTTCTCTCAATTTCTATTTTCAAAATAAAATTTACAATGCGGCCAACGCACCTTTTCTTGACTCCCTTAGACCCAATGACCCATTCCATGATTTTTTTGAAGATGACGACAGAACGATTTATTTCTACAATGCCATGTACGAGATTTTTGCCCTGGATAAAAACAATCAGGTAAGAAAATTCGACAAGGTCAGGGAGCATTTCCTTGAGAATCTCCATTACCCGAACGGTTCAAAAGTAACCGGCCCATTCAACAGAACTGTCTTTAAGTCCAGGGCAGAATTGTACATATTCAATTTATACAAGATCCGTAAAAACAATAAAGACGAATACCTTTTATGGTCTGCCATGGGAATCCTTAAAGTCAAAAAACCATTTGAGGACCCTGTGCTGGCCGATAGCAGCGATGATGCCTTTATCCGCGCATCCTGCATCAAGAAGGATTATTTTTATATTCTTCTCCACGACAAAAAGATATTTAAATACAAGGACGATAAACGGATTGATTCCATTACTACGCCTTTCAGCATTCTTTATTCGATGAGCCGCGTCAATTCGCTCCTGGTAGACAATGATGGACTTTTCTGGATCGGAACCTTTGATGAAGGCGTCTCATGTGCGTCGAAAAACCATATTCTCCGGAAATTTGACATACGGCAAGCCAATATGATCATCCAGGATCACGAAAACAATATCTGGATAAGTTCAGCAATAGACGGGGTATATAAAATCAGTCCTTACCTGGCAACCCACCGGCATTATGAGATCAGTCTGTTTCAGAATAAGGGAATTACAGAATTGGCCCCAAATCCCTTTGGGGGAATATGGTTTACGAATGGTAAAACAATTTACCTCATCGAAAAAAATATTCTTTGTGACCTTGAATTTACACAACCAAATTTTACATGTGATGTAATTGATCATCTGAAGTCAGGTAAATTAATTCTTGGGGAAAAGTATTCTCATTTCTATTGCTTAAAAGGTATTATGCCTGACTTTAAGAATCGAAAGATCAATTATCAGACAGCAGAAAGGTCAAGGTTGTTTATCAGCGGGATTTCAAAAAGTAAAACTGAAGATAAACTAAACAGCTTTAATTACTTCAATTTTAACCTTCTCGACCCGAATACCCTTTTTGGCTCTTACAAAAAGTACTGGTATCCGAAAGAGTATAATGTAGCTTCCAGAATTTATCGAACTTATTATGACAACAATGATGACCTGGTCATCAATGCAAAAAAGAACTTCATACTTGTAAAAGATACATTTCTTTATTATGATGCCTTGTCTTTCCTGGATAACAAGATCATCACCCAGCACCTTAATCTCAATGACTCAACAGAATTATTCAATGTTGAGAACGAAGGGATTTATTTATTCCACAACAGAAAATTCTTTGATCTGACCTCAAAGAACGGGAATTCGTCTGCACTTGAGATAAGTAATGTTTCATACGACCAAGGGGTGTTATATCTGGCCAGTTCCGGGAACATATACACCTGTGGTAATCCCTTTGATGTCATTAAAAATAAACCGGCAAATATCCATTTGGTTGATATCAATTTCAGGAATATTCATAAGATCCTGGCATTAAACGATTCGCTTTACATTGCATCCGACGATGGCCTGACTATTATCCCCGGGGAATTAATCAAAAATATAGCGACCCATAAACCTTTACCCTATATTCAATCAATCCTTGCTGATGATATAGAAACTGATTTTTCAGGGAAGGAACTGGTGCTGAAAGGCCGGTGCAGCCTGAAATTTATTTTCAGCAGTATAAATTACTCATCAATTCCAGTCATTTACTCCTATCAACTTGAAGGTGCCGATCACATCTGGTCATCCGGCAACGGGAATATAGTCGCCTATAAAGATTTGCCATTTGGTGACTATGTTTTCATGTTAAGGGTATGCAAGCCAAATTCTGCCTGGAGTGAGATCCTGAGCATTAAAATACGGATCAAACCCAGGTTCTGGCAACATCCGGCTTTTATTGGTTTCCTGATTATTCTGGTTATAATCGTATTTACGCTGATCGTTATCCGGATAGCAAGCAGTAAAATAAAGCGCAGGGAAACTGATCATCAACTGATACTGCTTGAACAGAAAGCTTTGCAATCAATGATGAACCCTCACTTTATTTTCAACACACTTGGTTCGATTCAAAATTATTTGTTGCAAAATAAATCAGAGGAAGCAGGATTATATCTTTCCCAATTTGCCAGGCTCATACGATTGAACATCAGCTCAATTAATTCCAACCTGATAAGCCTGGAAGAGGAGGTCAGCAGGTTAAGGATCTATCTCGACCTCGAACAGTTCAGGATGGAAAACAGATTTGAATACAGGATTGAATTCGGACAGGATATTGAAGAAGATGAAGTTTATATCCCATCCATGCTCATCCAGCCTTTTGTCGAGAATGCAATCTGGCATGGGATATCTCCTCTTGAAGGGAAGGGATTGATATATATATCATTTTCGATAGTTTCCTCAAATACATTGAATATAAGTATTGAAGACAATGGGATCGGCATCAAGCAATCAGAAAGGTACAGTTCAAAGGCTGAAGACCATTTACACCTGACGATGGATGTGATACGGAAACGGCTTGAGATACTTGGTAAAAAAATGAAGGTCGAAACTTCTATGAATATTACCGATGCTTATCCCGGCAACCTTAATCCAGGTACCCGCGTTGTTCTTGCTGTGCCTTTTTCCAGGAATGAAAAAGAAAATTAATTATTTAACCAAAACGCGAGAAGCATTTAAGCCTCGGTATGGAAATGACACGAAAAAGGCTTGAGCTTCTCGGCAAATTTTTTTCCGTTAAAACGGCAATTCAATTCTTTGAAACCTATCCCGGCACTGCGAATCCTGGAACAAGGGTGGAGATGGTGTTGCCAGTCAGTACTTCCGCCCTCTGACCTGAGACCTCTGACCTCCGTCCTCTGACCTCCGTCCTCAGACCTCCGATAAAATCCTCCTCTTCCGTTCTCTCAACCATCTCCTGTGTCTGAACTTCAGCTTCATCTCGAAGTCGATCAGATAGAGCGCAGGAACAAAAATAAGGGTCAGGAAGGTTGCAAAACTCAGTCCGAAAATGATCGTCCAGGACAAGGGTCCCCAGAATGCAACATTGTCGCCGCCGAAATAAATATGAGGATTCAGCTCGGTGAACATCGTAACAAAATTGATGTTCATTCCCACGGCAAGCGGAACCAATCCCAGTATGGTAGCAGTGGCCGTGAGGATGACCGGTGTGATCCTGGTCATACCGGCCCGGATCACTGCTTCCCGTGTTCTGAGGCCGCGTTCTTTCAGGGTGTCGCAAAACTCTACGATCAGAATTCCGTTTCTTACCACAATACCTCCCAGCGCTACGATCCCGAGCCCGGTCATGATCACGCTGATGGTCATATGGAAGATGAAGATCCCGAAGAGAACGCCGATGATGCTGAACACCACTTCGCTCAGGATGATGAGGGATTTGCTCACCGACCCGAATTGGGTGATAAGGATAAAAAAGATGAGCCCGATGGCAACCATCATGGCTTTCATCAGGAACATCATGGTTTCGGACTGGTCTTCTCGTTCTCCTGTCAGGTTGATTGAGATCCCTTTCGGAAGATTAAAGCCCGGAAGGGATTGATTGATCGAGGCAACCACTTCGTTTGGGGTATATCCGGAAAGTACTTGCGATGAAATGGTGATCACCCGCTTGAGATTCTTACGGTTGATGCCGCCATAGGTATCCCTGTACCCCAGTTTTGCAACGGAAGAGATCGGGATCTGCCGCAACTGGCCGGAATTCATATCCCGGTAAGTGATCCTGGCATTGATGACCTTATCGATGTTTTTGCGTTGTTCTTCGGTGTACCTCAACTGGATGGGATATTCATCCTCTTCTTCCTTGTATTTGGAAACTTCCTTGCCATAGATGGCCGTGCGAAGTTCCATCCCGATTTGCCCAACGGAGATACCTTCACGGTTGGCCCTGACCCGGTCGATATCGACGGTGATCTCAGGTTTTTTATTGTCGAAATCGGATTTCAGTTTTTCAATCCCTGGGATACGAAGGGAATCCAGGTAATTCTGGAAATTGATGGCAGTCACGATGAGTTCATCCAGGTTTTGTCCGGAAACTTCAATGTTTACAGGTTTCCCGGTGGGAGGGCCCATTTTGTTCTTATCAACGCTGATCTGTACCCCCGGAACATCTTTTACAGAATTGCGTATCTCATCAAGGAACTTGCTTGTACTGACGCCGTGCCGGTAACGGCTTTCAATGAAATTAATGGCCACTTTTCCTTTGTTGGAGGCTGTTGACCTATCGAACATACCGTCGCCGGCTCCGAAACCAACATTGGTAACAATGGACTCCACCAATTCGTTGTCAGTCCCAAAAACCCGGTCCACCTTTTTCTCTATGAGCCTTGTAACGGAATCGGTCACTATCTGGTCGGTTCCTTCCGGCATCTTGATAAAAATATTGATGGTGTTTGGAGCATTATCGGGAAAGAAGAGTACCTTGGGCTTTGTCAATGCTGTTATGATAATGGAAAGGAAGAAAAGGGCAATAACCGTATAGAAAAGGTAAAATGGATTCCTCTTTTTCAGGAAAAACCTCAAATTCTTTTCATAGAAGGCAATTATTTTCGGCCAGCCGGAATTCTGAAACTTGATTGCGGCATCCTTGAAGAAAAGACGGTAAGCGGCATTAAGCAGAAGGCAGAAGATCATCAGATTTCCCATTCCGAAAACCCCGCTGACATAAAAGATAAGTGCTATCACAAGAAATATCCCACTGATGCCGAGTAACCGGCGAATGTTCGTTTTGTGTTCTTTCTTTTCATATTCATGCTGCATGAAAGAAACAGCAAATACCGGATTCATGATATAGGCTACGAATAATGAGGCAAACAGGGTGATGATCAGGGTGACCGGAAGGTAATGCATGAATTTCCCCACGATCCCGGGCCAGAATGCCAGCGGGAAAAAGGGAGCCAATGTTGTTAATGTTCCGGACAGGATGGGAAGGAAAACTTCCCCGGCCGCATGTTTGGCGGCCGTTATAATATTTGGATCCCCCCGGTGTATTCGATGGGTATTCTCAATGACCACGATGGCATCATCCACAATGATCCCCAGGGCGAAGATAAGCCCGAACATCACGATCATGTTCATGGTGAAACCGATATTCGGCATAATGAGGAATGCCACGAATATCGACAGGGGCACGGAAAGGCCGACAAAAAAAGCATTGTTAAAGCCCATGAAGAACATCAGTATCAGTATCACGAGGATGAAACCAATGATGGCGGTATTGTTAAGTTCTTCGAGGGTGCTGCGGGTAAAACGCGACTGTTCTCCTGTAAGGTTAACGGAAAGATCGGGAGGAAATGAATTCGCTTTCATATCCGCCAGGATCGTCTTGATCTCATCGGATGCATTGAGCAGGTTTTCACCGCTTTTCTTGATCACATTGAGGGTGATGACATTTTTGCCGTTGATCCGGGAAAAACTTTCCTGTTCCTTGAAAGAATCTTTTACTTCTGCGATATCTTTTATATAAACGATGGCGCCGCTTCCCGATTTGATCATGATGTTCTTGATCTCCTCCGCCGATTTAAACTGGCCTGCCACGCGGATAGTGCGTTTGGAACCGAATGTCGAGATTGTTCCCGCTGAAACAGTTACATTCTCACTTGCAATAGCCCGTTCCAGGTCGCTGAATGTAACGCTGGCGGCCTGCATTTTGTACATATCGGCATTAATCTGGATCTCGCGGTCGAGTGCACCTACGATATCCACACGGGTGATCTCCTTCAGGGTTTCGATCCGGTCCTTGGTATCATCGGCATATTTCTTCAGTCTCTGAAGGTCATAATCGCCGGAAATATTGATATACATGATCGGGATCTCCGAGAGGTCCACCTGCATGATATCCGGTTCTTTTGGAAGATCGGTCGGCAGGTTTGTTTTGGCCTTATCCACCGCATCACGCACCCGCTGTTTTGCTTCCGATACCTCGATGCCGGGATTGAATTCGACAACGATCGTTGAAAAATCCTGTACCGATTTACTGGTGATCTTCTTCACATCGGCCAGTGCCTTCGTTTCTTTTTCAATCGGTCGTGTAACCAGGTTTTCCATATCCTCGGGAGAAGTCCCGGGATAAGGTGTGTTTACAATAATGGTCGGGATGATAATCTCGGGAAACTGTTCTTTCGGAATGCTGATATAAGAAATCACGCCCAGCATCGTAATGATGATGGTGAGGACATAGATGCTAGTACGGTTATCGATCGCCCAACTGGTTGCAAAGAATTCCTTGAACTTCTTCTGTATTTCTTTCATGTTAAGCGCTTATTTGTAGTCGATGACCTGTCCGTCATATAAGTCCTTGTACCCGGCTGTGATCAGTTTATCCCCGTCTGTCAATCCACTCATGATCTCGGTAAACCCGTTATAGGTAACACCGGATTTGATAAATGTTTTGTGGGCCACTTTTTTGCTGTTTTCATCTTTTGCAATGTAAACGTACAGGCCTTCATTTTTGGATGACTGGATGAAGTTCTGGGATATGGCGATGGTGGATGGGTTGGAGTAATCCTTGATCCGTATAACCGCGATCATGTTGGCACGATACACCATTTTTGCAGAAGGAGGGAGCTCAACTTCAACGATAAAAGTACGGTTGGTCGGATTGATGAATTTGCTGGCAAAAGTGACCTTCTGCTGGAGTTCGTCATTTAAATCCGGTAAGAAGATCTTTACCTGGTCACCAGTCTTTATCTTGGAGCTATAGGCTTCTCCTACATCTGCAACGGCCTTGGCTTTTGCAAAATTGATCACCCGGAAAGCAGGGATACCGGCCACTGCAAGCTGGCCGACCTTGATGGGTATATCCTCCACTGTTCCGTCGATCGGTGCGGTGATGCTCGACATGCTGATCTGATCCTTTAGGGAGGCGATTTTGTTTTCAATAGACTCTTTGTTGTTTTTTGCTGTCAGGTACTGTACTTCCGAACCGATTTTCTGATCCCATAATGCTTTTTGCTTTTCATAGAGATCAGATACAAAAGAGAGCTGGCTCTGCAGGTCGGAAAGGTTTCGTTTCAGCACAACTGCATCCAGTTCTGCAAGCACTTGTCCTTTTTTCACATAATCGCCTTCCTTGACGATGACCCGGGTGACCACCCCGGCGGTGCGGGGGCTTACCCCAATGTTCTCGTTACCGTCGATCCGGCCCTGGACCTCAATGTAGTGGTCAAAAGGCTGAAGAATCAATGGTTGTATGCTGACGATGGTGGCCTGGGTTTTATCGTTGGCATTCAATTCTTTTTCGAGGGCAGCGATCTGGCCGGCGATCTGATCGTGCTCTTTTTTCAGTTTCCCGAGTTTCGCTTTTTTATCCGGACTGCTGCATGCAATGGCAAATATCAATATGCCGAGAATGAAGACTGATTTTCTCATGAATACAGGGTTATAAAGTGTGATTACACACGTGGTAAAACAGGTGCAAATATAAAGAAATTCCGGTAAGGAAAAACTTTTTGCGTATAAAAGTTTCCGCTGTTCTATTTTCGTATCTTTGTGAAATGGATGACAAAACACTTCATATTCTTGAACAGGTGAGACGGCTGTACCACCGGTACGGTATCAAAAGTGTGACCATGGATGATGTGGCTGAACATCTCTGCATCTCCAAGAAAACCCTTTACAAGCATTTTACCAATAAAGAAGAGCTGGTCAGGGATGTCGTTTTGATGGATCATAGCAATCGCAACAAGTTCTTCCAGGAAATAAAAAATAAAAATCTGAATGCGATTGAAGAACTTTTCGAAGTATACAGGATGATCAATACGATGTTCCGGGATTATAATGCTTCCATGGAATATGATATTCATAAATATTACCCGGACCTTTCTTCCAGGGTCAAGGATATCCGCAGAAAAAAGATGTATGATACGATGTACAACAATATGAACAAAGGAAAGAAAGAGGGGTTGTACCGGAAGGAGCTCAATTCGAAGATCATTGCCCGGTTGCATGTGTTCAAGGTGGAGAATATGTACGACAATGATATATTCACAATGGAAGAACTGGTTTCGTTCAAGGTTTTTAACGAAGTCTTTGTGTATCATATGCAGGGGATCATGAGTGCAGAGGGACGATCTTTTTTTGAAGATAATTTCACACGTTTGAATGCCGGCCTGGGTTAGCAGCAGCACTCCATCCGGTCAGGGAAGATTCTGCATGGTAAACCGGCGCCATATTACTTCGCCATTTCACGGTCTGATCCGCCTTCAATCTTTGTATCTTTGATATTGATCAGGCAACTATTTATCTGCCTTTATGTCTACTAAACGGCAAATCTTCGGATGATTATTGATGAATCTATACTCGAGGGCTGTATTGCAGGTAAAAGGGAAGCACAGTACGAATTGTACAAGAAGTTCGCTTCCTCAATGCTGGCGCTATGTTTCAGATATGCCAGGAACCGGGTTGAGGCCGAAGATCTCCTGCAGGAAGGATTTTTGAAAGTGTTTCAGAAAATTTCATCTTTCCGTCGGGAAGGTTCATTTGAAGGATGGATGAAGAGGATCATGATCAACAACGCGTTGAACGAAATAAAAAAGAACCGGAGAATACCGTTTCTTGAAGATATTGGGGTGATCAATGAAACGCAGATTGTTGATACGGATGAACCTGCAGGAATTCTGGGTCCAGTGCCGGCCGACGTCCTGCTGGAAATGATCCGGTTATTGCCGGAAGGCTACCGTATCGTCTTTACATTATATGTGATGGAAGATTATAGCCATAAAGAAATCGCCAACGAGTTGAACATATCGGAGAATACCTCCAAGACCCAGTTGCTGAAAGCCAGAAGAGTTCTGAAGAATAAACTGAATGAATATTATACCATAAAAAAACACAATTTTATCAATGAGTGAAGAACGAAAACCCCAGGCTGATGCCGATAGCGGATTGGACAATTTGTTCCGAAATACGCTGAATAGCCATCAGATTGAACCTTCCAGAGGCCTCTGGAAGGGCATCAGCCGGAAAATGCTATGGGTTGAACTCGCCCATTTCAATTTCATCAATCTTCCAAAAGCCTTCTGGATCGGAGCAGCAGGTGCTGTCCTGGTCGGAATGATCTTTCTCATGAACCAGATCCCCGATAGAAAAACAACTGAGAATGATTATGCACCCATCGTTTTAAAGAAAAGCCCGGATAGAAAGTCTACTGCAACCGCTTCAGGAAACCAGACCATCCACACCAGCCGGAAACCTGTTGCCGTCACCGAAAGTTCCTCTTCACAGGCTATTCGGAATGGTTCATCTGTTCAGCAAACCCATTTACATTCAGGATCGCTTGTATTGGCAAGCAACAATTCAACCCGGATCATAAAAACAAATAAAACAGACTATGCAGCAATTGTAACATCCGGAACAACATCATTGACACTTTCCAATACTGAAAAACAATCCCGGGAAGGTCATCTTTTAAATTCTCAGGTAAGGAACACAAACAGCTATGAGTTGAAATACCTTCCTGTTCTCAATAGTACCAACCTGTTCCCTTCCGAAGCCGAAGATACATTATTGCGGTTCACCAACCTCAACGGCATTACGAATATCCCGCTGAAGACCAAGGTTGAAATACCGCAATTCTATACCTTAAACCTGGGCATTTCTCCTGAATTTTCTCTATACAGGAACGCCGACCGGTACTCGGAAACAAATTACTGGCTGAATGCCGGTGTGACATATCATGCGGGGAGATTCTCCATTCAGACCGGGGTCGGACTGGGTTATGTTTTTGATCATGGGAACTACCGTGTTAACTACAAAAGCAAGGATAGTATCGGGTATTTTACAAGCATTATCTCATTCATCGTGACGCCCGGTAACATAGTTGTTTATACTACCAAAGACATCCCGGTTTATGATAGCTTACAGCATATAGCCGACGACCGCGCGGTAAGCCGGTATACCTATTTGCAGATTCCGTTCATGGTGGGATATGAACTAGTTGAGACTAACCATTTTAGCCTAGGAATAAAAGCCGGACCTGCCGTCTCCTTTCTCATTGGATCAAAAGAAGCCTTGCCCTTCATTGATTATCCCAATGCACGGTTGATCCGTGTAGAAAACAATTCCTTGTTGCGGGTTAAAATGAACTGGGAGATCCAGGCAGCCCTCGATATTGAATACAGGCTGGTTAAGAATTTTAGCATGTATGCGCAGCCCTATTATAAGCATTATTTCAAACCCTTCGCAACCGGGGAATCAACATCAGCTTCAGCAAAAGATCCCTATTCCATCGGAATTGAAATTGGGGCCCGGTATAACTTCGGACAAAAAAGAATCAAACCATGATGAAAACCCGCATCCTCTTCTTTCTACTCTTTGTAGCTTATTTTACAGGCAATGGTTACGGGGTAACAGTTTACCTGAACGGCACGATCACCGATATCCAGGGTAGCGCCAGGGTTCCTGGTCACAAGCTGTATATAAAGACTGATTTTTCATCCCCGTTTCATTACTATAAGACGGTCTACACGGATGATAATGGTTATTATGCAGATACCGTTCAGAATGTCCCTGCTTTTCCGATAGCGTTCCAGATTTCTACCTATGATTGCAATAATGAGGTTCATGTAATCACAGCTTTAAGCACAAATTCTCCCATCGTTGCTAATTTCCAGATCTGTGTCCCTCCTTACTCTGGATGCCGGGCCGATTTTACCTGCGACAGCATTGCGGGGTTGGATTATCAGTTTACAGATCAATCGGAAACCAATTCGTCCCTTATCTCCTGGAACTGGGATTTCGGTGATCCAGCTTCAGGAGTAAATAACCTGTCCTATTCTCAGAATCCGCATCATCTCTATTCCGGCTCGGGCATATATAATGTAAAACTGCTCATTCATGCAATAAACGGGTGCAAAGATTCACTGGTGAAAACGGTGTTTATCCGGATACCTTTGAACCAAGTCAACATCTCGGGGCACATAACGAACGACCAGACTGGTGAACCGATTTCAAACCAACCGATAATGATCAATACCACCCTGATCCAATATTCAAGTGTGGTTTATAGCGATATCAGCGGGTTCTATTCAGATGCCATCACCGCAGTACCCAATGGTATTCCTATTAGTGTTGCCACCTATGATTGCATTAATGTTTTGCATTCCAATACGGTTTACAGTTCACCTTCCCCGTTGGAAGTGGATTTTAATATTTGCCTGAATGTACAATGCAGGGCAGGTTTTACTGCCGTGCTGGATTCCAGTAACAAGGTTCAGAATACATTTTTGTTCTTGGATCAATCTTATGGTGATCCCAACAAATGGACCTGGACTTTTGGAGATGGTTCATCGAGCCATGACAGGAATCCCATCCATCAGTTCACAACACCTGGGAATTACAAAGTTTGTCTTACCATTACCCAGGAAGACTCGGCCGGAGCCTGGAATTGCTATGATACTACCAGCAAGATCATTAAAACATGCTCTTACTTCAATCTTGGAGGACTTCTCTTTGCCGGGCAGTTTCCGATCAACAATCCGCATACTACAGGAGATACGGGAGTGGCATATCTTTACAGGTCACACAATCAGTGGACCGCTCCCGTGGATACAGTATATTTCACCAACCTGGGCTATTATACTTTCTTGCATGTGCTGGAGGGAACCTACATCGTAAAGGCCGGGTTGACAGAAGGTTCGACTCATTACAACGAATTTTTACCTGCCTATAACGGAGACCAGGTAAAATGGCAGATGACCGTCTCCTTTCTACTTGATAAAAACATTTTTGATAACTCCATCCATCTGGTTGCTGCCAATGACAGTCTTTCCGGGACAGCCATGCTGAAAGGGTCAGTGATCTATATGGGCGACAACACTAAACTTGCCAACGCGGAAGTATTGCTTTATAATGACAACCTGTTGCCGGTCAGGGTTACGCATACTGATGCTGAAGGGTTTTTTGAATTTCCTGCCCTTCCCTTCGGAACCTATTACCTTTACCCGGAGGTTACCGGTAAATATGCCAGGATATTACAGGTAACCGTCGATTCAATACATCCTGTTGTAGAAGGATTGCAGCTTGAGGTTTTCGACCATGACGTTACCGGGATATCACCGGTCAACGAAAGAAATGACATCACCATCGGGAAGATATACCCTAACCCGGTTACAGAAGATTTTCAATTCCGGGTCCAATCGCCAATTGCGATAACGATCCATGCAGAGATCCTGACCATTACCGGGAAATCGATCTTCACGAAAACAGTTGGTCCGGTGCAGGGAAGTATATTAGTGACGCTTCCTTTGCGGAACATACCATGTGGTATGTATTTTCTGGTGATTAAGAACAGCGAAGGCCGTATTCTCAATACCCAGAAGATCATTAAAAATTAAAGTACCAGGCAACCATTGAATAAAATTGTGTTCCTAGTTAACAGATTCTTCAGATTTACCACAAAATGAAATTATAAGTTTAGCAATTAAAAAAAGTATTATGAAAAAATTTTCCTTTCTCATTGTTGTTCTGCTGGCTGCAACGTTCTCCCTTTCTGCCCAGACCATAACCGTTCAGCTTTCCGGCACGGTATTGCGTGATTCAACCCATGCACCTGTTGTCAACCATGAATTGATTATCCAGGCCGATAGCAATTCCTATGGATTTGTTTTTTATACTTCCAGGTTTACTAATCAGAACGGTTTTTATGATTGTACGATCCATAATGTTCCTGCATCTGGAGCGGCAGTCACATTTATTGTGAAGACCAAAAACTGCGATAGCACCTGGCTTGTCCAGACCTTTATCGGGACCATCACGCCCGATACGGTAAATTTTCTCATCTGTAACGGGAACAATACCGGTTGCCATGCATTATTCAGTTATTCGAGTGATTCCACAACACATTTGGTGCAGTTTACCGATTTAAGCACCTCTTCTGCTGGTTCTATCATTGCATGGCTATGGACTTTCGGGGATGGGTCGACTTCAACCCAACAGAATCCAACGCATCTTTATATAACCAATGGAACCTTTACAGTTTGCCTTAACATTGAAACTTCAACCGGTTGTAGCAGTCATTTCTGCCACGAAATTACAGTAGGCCAGAACACAGAATGTCATGCGCACTATGAGTACCAGGCCGACAGTCTCAATCCACTCCATGTTCATTTCTGGGATACCAGCACACCGCTGAATACAATCACCTCACGCCTGTGGAACTTCGGAGACCCTGCTTCGGGAACGAACAACACATCTACCAATTATGATCCCTGGCATACTTATTACCATGCAGGAGTTTACAATGTTTGTCTCACGATCCATACTTCCACGGGTTGTACTTCGACTTTCTGCGACAGCATTACAGTCGGATCCAACACCGGCAATTGTGAAAACTGGAGCACTTATACTTCAGACGGAGGATTCACTTATACGTTTGAAGGCCATACCCACAGTATTTATCCAACAACTTATACATGGGACATGGGAGACGGTACCGCCGGTCTTACCGGGCACGTTGTTACACATACATATGCGACTGCAGGAATCTATACTGTCACCTTGACCACTGTCGATTCAACAGGATGTGCCTGGACCAGCCAACAGACTTATGAGGTACATACAACGACCTATAATCTTTATGGTTATGCATATATGGGCGATTCTATTTTTGTTGATCATGGGCTGGCCGAACTGATCCGTTCCGACTCTGGAGCGGTGAACACTGTTGCATCACAGGAATTTGGGGATTCACTTGGTTTGTATCATTTCGGAAATGTTCTTCCCGGGCATTATTATGTAAGGGTGACATTGCTCCCGTCGTCAGCCTATTACGGACAATATGTACCAACTTATTACCATGATGCAGTTAACTGGGGCAATGCAACCCTGATCGAACTCGGTCAACCGAACAACCCGTACAACATCCATATGCATCATGTCAACAGCTATTCCCCGGGGAACGGTAACATTTCCGGAACCATTACCCAGAACGGGAAATACAATGGAAATGGAACACCAGCTGCCAACGTGGAAATAATTCTCCTGGATGTTTCCGATCAAATACTTGCATTTACAATGACCAACACGAACGGTGAATTCAGTTTCACGGATATGGCCATGGGAACCTATAAGGTTTATCCTGAAATGATCGGAAAAACCACAACTCCAACCACAGTCATCCTGGATGCAACCCATCCAGGTGCCAATGTGGTATTCGCGATCCAGGGAGGCAATATTTCCGGTATTCATAATGAAATTGCCCAATCCGATTTTGTGATTTCGGATATTTACCCGAATCCTGTTTCCGACGTTGCCAACCTCACCATTAACACCCTGCATGCCACCCGGTTCTCCCTTTCCCTTTATTCAATTACCGGGGAATTCGTGAGGGATATTCCTGTTGTCCTGCATCAGGGTACAAATAAGATCGCAATCCCGGCTTCAGATCTCAGGAAGGGATTGTATTATGTAAAGGTTGAAAAACCGGAGGGCGGGGTTGTTGTGAAGAAGTTTATCTTAGGAAGATAACCTCATCGACACGGATTGAAAAAGAGGCTTTCCCAAAAGGTCAGCTTCTTTTTTTTAATTAAACAGACGTCAGATGGTGATAGTTTCCCCGTGATCTAATATTCTGACGTCAGTAATGCCTTTCAGTTTGTCTGCAAATTCCTGTGGATCAGCTTTCAGTTCGATGTGGGCCGGTTCAGTACCAAATACAACATCGATGACGCCGAAATGCATGGGAATGACCTGTCTCGGCCGGATCATCTTAACCGTTTTAACAGCTTCATCAATATCCATCAGATAAAAACCGCCGATCGGAACCAGCATTACATCGATAGGGCCGATCTTTTCCATCTCCGGGATCAGTTCGGTATCACCAAGGTGGTATAACCTTTTTCCTTCGGATTCAACGATCCAACCCACGCCGAATCCTTTCGGGTGAAAGGGGGATCCGGGTTTACTGCCCCTGACAATATTATAGGCTTGCTGAGCAGTCACTTTGACGGGTTCCAATGAATGGCTTTCACCGGGAGCAAGCCCGATCCCGTTTACTGCGTCCTGGTTCTCTTTGGAGGTAAGAACTACGGTACCGGGTTTCCGGATCTTTGAAAGAATGCCAATATCGCTATGGTCGGCATGGCTGTGGGAGATCAGCACCAGGTCGCCGGATTCATTGTAATTGCCAAACACAGGATCAAAATAGATCGTTTTACCGGAGGTTTTCACTTTAAAACTGCTCCAGCCAAGCCAGGTGATTTCCATAAAAGTGTTAAAGTTTTAAGTATTGTCAGATGCATACCATTCTGCATAGGAATTTGCCGTTTCCCTCAGCCGGAGGGAGAACAATTTAACGCCTTCCGGAAGCAGGGGGATGATCCTTTTCGAAAAATCGGTCAACAGGTTTTCACTCGTCGGCTGATAATCGACCCAAACGATGTTGCAAAAAACCTCCCTGATTTTCTGAACATCTTCCACCGGGTAATCTTTGTTCAGTATAAGGGCATGATCAACAGAATCAATGATGTTTTTTTTAATGATTTTTTTCAGGTCGCCAAAGTCCATTACCATGCCGGCTTTCGGTGATTCCTTATCCCCGACCGGAGTTCCTGTAACGGTGACAGATAATTCATACGAATGTCCATGAATGCTTTTGCACGGCCCATCATAACCGCGCAGGGCATGTGCAGCTTCGAAACGGAATTCTTTTGTGATTCGGATCGTTGACATGGAGTGGAATTAAAGACAAAGATAGTGAAATAAAAAAATTGTGACGCGTGACGCGTAACGCGTTACGCGAAAAGTGTCACATTATTCCGAGATGATTGAGGAGGATCTTTGTCCCGATCCCGATCAGGACGATCCCTCCAAGTAACTCAGCCCACTTTGCCGGGATGAAGGTGGATTTTACTCCCAACCTTGAACCTATAAGCGATACGATGAAAGTTACCGCGGCGATAATCGATGCTGCCTCCAGGATGTTCACTTTGATAAACCCAAAACTAATGCCTGTAGCCAGGGCATCGATGCTGGTAGCAACCGACAAGGTCAAAAGAACAGAAGTTTTCCGGATGTCGGTGAACTTTCTATTTGTTTCATGGACAAAAAACTGGCTGATCATCCGGAGCCCGATAACAGCCAGGATACCGAAAGCAAGCCAATGATCCACAGCCTGGATCAGCGATTGAAAAGAAGATCCGATCAGCCATCCAATCACTGGCATCAGTCCCTGGAAAATCCCGAAAAAGAGGGATATCTTAAGGACATCTTTCCATTCCAGTTTCCCACAGGTTGAAAAACTTAACGAGACCGCAAAACAATCCATGGAAAGACCCAGTCCAATCAGGAATATTTCAAGGAATGACATGTTCGTGTGTTCTTCAGAGGTTTATGAGACCAACAATCATCTCCAGATATTGCGCATCGGTCTGATCAAAAGCGTTCAATGAAGTACTGTCGACATCCAGAATGCCTATGATCCTGTTTTTGGTATCCTTCAGAGGTACTACAATTTCTGATTTTGACCTGGAATCGCAGGCAATGTGGCCGGGAAACTGGTGAACATCGGGGACGATGATTGTCTTTTCCTGGTTAATTCCAGCCCAGCAAACGCCAGTGTTTTTTTTCAATACCTGGCATGCAACCGGTCCCTGGTAAGTTTTTACAATCAGTTCACCGTCTTTCAGGCAATAGAAACCGGTCCAGAAAAATGTTTCCATTTTATGATGAAGAACAGCCACGACGGTTGTCATCTTTGCGTTGAAATCATCAGACTTTACCAGGAGGTCTTTCAATTGATGATAGATCCGGAGGTAGCGATCCTTTTTCTTTTGTGATTCCATTTCCGGACTTTCAGGCAAGATCCAGTTCGACGGTAAAATGACGCATGATGGAAGCTTCCCGGATGATCTTCATACCCCGGGTCACTTCTTTCCGGCGGTCGAAAACATTTTTCAGCGCTATTGCAACCACGTCCATGTGGTTATTGGTATAGACCCTTCGCGGAATGGCAAGCCGGAGGAATTCAAGTTTGGGAAAGCGGTTTTCACGGGTCACGGGATCACGGTCGGCCATCAGGGCTCCGATCTCTACGCCACGCACGCCGGCTTCAAGGTAAATCTGTATAGCAAGAGTTTGTGCCTGAAATTCTTCTTTTTTAAGGTCAGGGAGAAACCGTTTGGCATCCACAAAAACAGCATGGCCGCCAATGGGCTGTTGAACAGGGATACCGAATTTCATCAACCGGTTACCCAGGTATTCGACCTGCTTAACCCGTGTGTCGAGGTATTCAAAATCAGTTCCTTCGTAAAGCCCCTGTGCGATCGCATTCATGTCGCGGCCGGCAAGCCCGCCATAAGTGAGATATCCTTCAAACATAATGTTGAACACACTGCACTGCCGGAATAGTTCTTCATCCCTCATCCCGATAAATCCCCCGATGTTGACGATCGCGTCTTTCTTGCTGCTCATGGTCATGACATCCGCATAGGAAAACATCTCCAGGACGATAGTACGGATCGGCACGCCTTTGTACTTCTCCTCCCGTAACTTGATGAAATAGGCATTTTCGGCAAACCGTGCCGCATCGAAAATAACAATTTTCCTGTACCGGTCGGCGATCTGCCTGACCATCCTGAGGTTTTCCATTGAAACTGGCTGGCCGCCTGCCGAATTGTTGGTCAGGGTAACAATGATGAACGGAACTTTGTCCGCTGATTTCTTTAACACATCTTCCAGTTTTTCCGGATCAACATTTCCTTTGAACGGATGGGTGCAGGAGGTGTCGAATGCTTCTTCGATCGTGCAATCCACGGCAAATGCCTTACGGAATTCTATATGTCCTTTCGTGGTGTCAAAATGGGAATTGCCGGGCACCAGGTTTCCTTCTTTCACAAGAACTGAAAAAAGAACATTTTCTGCAGCCCTTCCCTGGTGGGTTGGAAGAAAACGATCAAACCCTGTGATATTGAAAATCGCTTCCTTCATTTTGTAATAGGATGATGCACCTGCGTAACTTTCATCACCCAGCATCATCTCCGACCATTGCTTATCACTCATGGCTCCTGTACCGGAATCTGTCAGAAGATCGATGAAAACCTGTTCACTCTTCAGGAGGAAAAGATTGTACTTCGCGTCTTTGATCCATTTCTGACGTTCTTCAAGTGTACTCTTCCGGATGGTCTCAACCATTTTAATCCGGTAAGATTCAGAAAAAGGAAGTTCCATAAAAGCTATATGGTTTATTCTGCTTCAAAGATAGATTTTTTTTTTGACTAAAGATTTTTTCGGAAGAGTTTGTGTAATTTGCAAATTTCACGTAGGTTTGCTAACAGAAAGAGGGACATTTTAATAACCAATATAATTTATTTTTTTATTGAAGGAGGATTTATTTCCATGACTACAAAAGAAACTAACGGAACCACCGTACTGACCAGACTATCAGATTTTTCAGAACTCGCAAAAAAATCCGGAAAGAAAAAAATTTCTGTAGCAGTAGCTCACGATGAACATTGCCTGCAAGCTGTATGCGCGGTGATGCAAAAAGGGATCATCGATGCCATCCTGGTTGGCAATGAAAAAAAGATCAAAGAAATTGCTGCAAAGCTGAATCTGGATCTTACAAATGCCACAATTTTTAATGAAGAGAACGATGTTTTTGCAGTAAAACGTGCGATCAAATTTGTGCGCGACAAGGAAGCCGACATCCTGATGAAAGGCAATGTCACTACAGCAACCTTCCTCAGGGGAGTGCTGGATAAAGAACAGGGCCTGCGGAAATCGGAAGTGCTTTCGCATTTTTCCATCTTCGAGGTTCCTACCTATCATAAACTGATTGGTTTGACTGATGCTGCCATGGTGATCGCCCCCGACCTGAAGACCAAAATCGCCATCATCAACAATGCCGTTGAATTCATGAACAAACTTGGATATCCTAAACCAAAAGTTGCCATGCTGTGTGCCGTGGAGATGGTGAATGAGCAGATGCCGGCAACGATGGAAGCTGCCCTTATTGCCAAGATGAATCAGCGCGGCCAGATCAAAAATTGCATTATCGACGGACCGCTCGCTTACGACAATGCCGTTAGCAGTGAGAGTGCAAAACATAAAGGGATCGTTAGTGATGTTGCCGGAGATGCAGACCTGCTGGTTGTTCCCGATATCGAAGCCGGGAATGCATTATATAAATGCTGGGGATTTTCCGCCAATGCCAAACTGGCTGCCGTTATTCTTGGCGCCGCAGCGCCAATTGTTCTCACTTCACGTTCCGATACGGAAGAATCAAAGCAAGCCAGTATCATCATGGCTGCTGCAGTGAATTAATCTCCTTTCCTCTATTACCGCAGGGAAGGTTGGAAATACCGAATAAGGAACCTCCATCTAATTCAGAAAGCCTATGTCAAGCCGTTTATTTGCCAAAAAATCCATCGACGACCTGATGAGCCAGGCGTCTGATTCCAAAACCGGTTTTAAACGGGCGCTGACTGCGACGAACCTGACAACACTCGGGATCGGAGCAATCATCGGAGCGGGTATTTTCGTTCTGACGGGCCAAGCCGCTGCACAATATGCCGGACCGGGAATTGTCATTTCCTTTATCATCTCAGGGCTTGCATGCGCATTTGCCGGTCTTTGCTATGCTGAATTCGCTTCCATGATCCCTATTGCCGGAAGTGCCTATACTTATTCATATGCCACACTGGGTGAATTCCTGGCCTGGATCATAGGCTGGGACCTGATCCTGGAGTACCTGTTTGCTGCCTCCACGGTTGCAGTAGGTTGGGGAGGATATGTTGTTAGTTTCCTTCATGATTTTGGGATCCACATCCCAACTGCTTATACTGCAGCAACCGGAAGTGTTCTTGTAAACATTCCGGATATCGGATGGCAACAAGTTACTACAAACCTGGTTTCAAACCTCCATTTACAGGGGATCGATATCAATTCTTTGCCGCATGTTACGGCTATACTTAATCTGCCCGCCATGTTTATCGTCGCGGTTCTTACCATATTGCTGGTCATCGGTATCAGGGAATCGGCCAATTTTAACAACGTGATGGTCATCACTAAGGTATCGGTCATCATTTTATTTATTGCCATTGGAATCGCATTCATTAAAACCGCCAACTGGCATCCGTTGATTCCGAAAAACACCGGTGTCTGGGGCCATTTTGGCTGGAGCGGGATCCTCCGGGGGGCAGGTGTGATCTTCTTTGCATACATTGGCTTCGATGCCGTTTCCACTGCTGCCCAGGAAGCAAAAAACCCTCAGAAACATATGCCGATCGGTATCCTGGGATCGTTAAGCATTTCCACGGTTTTGTACATCCTGGTTGCCCTGGTCCTTACCGGGATTGTAAGTTACACAGCCCTGAATGTTGCCGATCCTGTTGCTGTCGGTGTAAATGCAATGGGAAAAGGAATGTTCTGGTTGCGGCCAATCGTAAAGATCGCCGCCATTGCAGGGCTTAGTTCAGTAATCCTGGTTATGCTGATGGGACAGCCCAGGATCTTTTACTCTATGGCGAAAGACGGCCTCTTGCCACCTGTCTTCTCAAAGGTCCATCCGAAATTCAAGACCCCGTATGTGAGTACACTCCTTACCGGGTCAGTTGCCCTCGTTCTGGCCGGGATTCTCCCGATCAGTATTCTTGGAGAACTGGTCTCCATCGGAACCCTGCTTGCATTTGTGATCGTTTGCCTGAGCATACTTGTCCTGCGCAGAACAAACCCCGGATTGAAACGGCCGTTCAGGACACCCTGGGTTCCTCTTGTACCCATCCTGGGTGCCTTGATTTGTTTCATTCAGATGGCTGCATTGCCCCTTGATACCTGGCTGCGTTTGATAATTTGGATGGGTGTAGGGTTTATCATATATTTTACTTATGGGATCCGGAAAAGTAAACTGAGAAACTCGGGCAATATTCCATGAGAATAACTATTTTATTACTACCATGAAGGCAATCAGAATACTTGCGATCAATCCGGGATCTACCTCAACTAAAATTGCTGTTTACCAAGACACAGAACCGATTTTTCTCAAGAATATCAAGCACACGCCTGAAGACCTTGCTCCATTTCACAAAATAGCAGATCAGTTTCATTTCCGGAAAGACATCATTCTTCAGCAGCTGCAGGATGCGGATATCTCCCTTGAGGATGTTCATGCCGTTATGGGCCGCGGCGGTTTACTGAAACCGATCCCGTCAGGTGTTTATGAGGTGAATGATGCAATGATCCATGACCTTGAGAACAGTACGCTGGGAGAACATGCCAGCAATCTCGGAGGGCTCATCGCCCATGATATCGCCATCGACCTTCCGGATGCCAAAGCCTATATTGCTGACCCCATCGTTGTAGATGAACTGGAGGACATTGCACGGATTTCAGGCCACCCTCTTTTCGAACGGATCTCTATCTTTCATGCCCTCAACCACAAAGCGATCGCAAGAGAATATGCCAAAGCCAATCAGAAACAATATGAGGCACTGAATCTTATCGTAGTCCATCTTGGCGGAGGTATAACCGTAGGAGCGCATAAAAAGGGACGTGTCATTGATGTGAACCAGGGATTAGATGGCGAAGGACCATTCACTCCTGAACGAAGCGGGACCTTACCTGTGGGAGCGCTGATCCGGCTTTGCTTTAGCGGAAAATATACCCGGAATGAAGTGCTGAAGATGAACAAGGGCGAAGGCGGACTGGTAGCCCACCTTGGAACCAACAATGCCGCTGAAGTGGAAAAGATGGTCGGGACCGGCGATGCCAAAGCAAAGATGATCTATGATGCCATGGCCTACCAGGTTGCAAAATACATTGGCGAGATGTATGTCGTTCTGAAATGCGAAGTCGATGCAATACTGATTACCGGTGGTATTGCTTATGATAAAAAGTTCGTCTCTTTTATCCAGGAGTATGTGCACAAAATTGCCCCGGTCCATGTTTTCCCAGGGGAGGACGAAATGCGGGCACTGGCCATGAATGGGTTACTCCTGATCAAAGGAGAACTGCAGGCCAAGGAATACAAGTTATAAATAGCGAAATGGCGAAATCTATTTTCAATTGTCAATTTTCCATTATCAATTGATCCTGCATTCTGAATTCCTGCACTCTGAATTCCTGCCTTCATTTGTTCTATATTAGTTACCTTTGCCGGATAGAGCAGAAGATAAACCAACAATAACTATCTGATGAAGAAAATCCAGATGGTCGACTTACATAGTCAGTACCTGAACATCAAAACTGAGATCGACAAAGGAATCCAGGATGTCATCGATTCCTGCGCATTCATCAACGGGCCCGCAGTAAAAAATTTCCAGGAAGGCCTGGAGAAATACCTGGGCATAAAGCATGTCATTCCCTGTGCAAATGGAACGGATGCCTTGCAGGTTTCCATGATGGCGCTGGGATTGCAGCCGGGAGATGAGGTTATCACAACTTCTTTTACTTTCATTGCCACCGCCGAGGTTATCGCTTTGCTCAAACTGACCCCGGTTCTTGTTGATGTTGACCCCGGAACTTTTAATATTGACTTGAAAGCTATTGAAAGGGCGATCACCCCAAAAACAAAAGCCATCGTTCCTGTGCACCTGTTCGGACAATGCGCACCCATGGAAGAGATCATGGCGCTCGCCAAAAAGCACAACCTTTTTGTGTTAGAAGATAACTGCCAGGCCATCGGTTCGGATTATATTTTTAACAGCGGCTCCCAGAAAAAAGCAGGAACCATCGGGCATATCGGATGCACTTCGTTCTTCCCTTCAAAGAACCTGGGCTGCTACGGCGACGGCGGCGCCATCTTTACCAATGACGATGAACTGGCAAAACAGCTCCGGGTTATTGTTAACCATGGGATGGTGGTTCGTTACCACCATGATGTTATTGGCGTAAATTCACGGCTCGACAGCATCCAGGCTGCCATTCTCCATGTGAAACTGGGACATCTCGACGAATATGCCGCAAAACGTAGGGCAGCAGCCGATTTCTACGATAAAGCATTTGCCAATAATCCCAGGTTGACGACCCCGGTACGGTATGCAAAATCAACCCATGTGTTTCACCAGTACACCCTTGTCACACGGGATTTCAACCGGCAGGCCCTGATCGATCAACTGCTCGCCAAAGAGATCCCGGCCATGATCTATTACCCGGTACCCCTGCACCTTCAGAAAGCCTATCTTGATCCACGTTACAAACCCGGTGATTTCCCGGTAACCGAAGCTTTGTCGGAATCGGTATTCTCTCTCCCCATGCATACAGAACTGGATGATGAACAGCTGAAACATATCGTTACTTCCGTCCTGGAATTTGTAAACCGGTAACCCATGGAAAAAGAATACTTTGCTCACGAAACCGCCGTCATTGACGATGGTTGCAATATCGGAAAAGGCACGAAGATCTGGCATTTTTCTCACATTATGAATCGTTGCACGATCGGGGAGAATTGCAACATCGGGCAAAATGTTGTGGTTTCGCCGGATGTTGTCCTGGGTCGGAATGTAAAAGTGCAGAACAATGTTTCCATTTATACCGGTGTAACCTGTGAAGAAGATGTTTTTCTGGGGCCATCAATGGTCTTTACCAACATCATTAACCCCCGCAGCCATATTATCCGGAAAGAGCAATATGCCCGGACCCTTGTTCGTAAAGGCGCATCGATCGGTGCAAATGCCACCATCGTTTGCGGTAATGAGATCGGCGAATATGCTTTTATCGGGGCCGGTGCAGTAGTGACGAAAAATGTTATGCCCTATGCATTGATCATGGGAAACCCGGGAAGACACGTAGGTTGGATGAGCGAATACGGCCACAGGCTTGAGTTTGACGATAACGGCATGGCTGCATGCCCGGAAAGTCATGAGAAGTATCAATTGAAAGACGGAAAAGTAAGTAAACAGGAATAACGCTACATGGAAAAGAAGATTAACCCACTCAATTTTGCCCTGATCGGTGCCGCAGGTTATATTGCGCCCCGGCATATGAAGGCGATCAGGGACACAGGGAATAACCTGGTTGCAGCGCTTGATCCCTATGACGGTGTCGGGATCATCGACAGCTATTTTCCGGATGCCAACTTTTTTATTGAACCGGAACGCTTCGACCGGCACCTGGATAAATTGCGCCGCCTTGCAGACTCCAGCGGTTCTGAAGAGCACCGGAAAGTCGATTATGTAAGCATCTGCTCTCCGAATTACATGCACGATTCCCATATCCGGTTGGCCATGCGCAACGACACCTTCGCCATCTGTGAAAAACCGATCGTGTTGAATCCATGGAACCTGGATGCCTTGCATGAGATCGAGAAGGAGACCGGGAAGAAGGTATTCACCATTCTCCAGGTAAGGCTTCACCCTGTTATCAAAGCCCTGCGGGAAAAAATCCTGAAAAGCGAGGATGATAAAGTTTACAATGTCGACCTGACCTATATCACCTCCCGCGGAAAATGGTATTATCGTTCCTGGAAGGGTAACATTGAAAAATCAGGAGGAATTGCAACAAACATCGGCATTCATTTTTTCGACCTTCTGACCTGGATCTTTGGTGAGGTAAAAGAGAACACGGTACACCTGCTTCAACCGGAAAAGGCTGCCGGGGTGTTGCATCTTAAAAAAGCCCGTGTCCGCTGGTTCCTGAGTCTGGATTACCAGGATAATCCTTCCGCAGTTAAAGAAAAAGAAATGCGGACGTTCCGTTCACTCAAAGTGGAAAACGAGGAGATTGAATTCAGTGACGGCTTTACAGACCTTCATACCGAAAGCTATCGCCAACTATTGGCAGGAAACGGATTTGGAATTAAAGAAACCCGGAGCAGCGTTGAGATTGCACACCAAATTCGAAATTCAACTCCGATTGGAATTAAAGGGGATTATCATCCGTTATTGAAGACCATCCGGAGATAAACCGGGATCCATCCTTAGATACGAAATGCTATGAAGATTTTGGTTACAGGGGGAACAGGATACATCGGATCTCATACCGTTGTAGAACTTCAGAAAAAAGGATTTGAGGTAATAATAGCTGATAATTTATCCAATTCTTCGATCGATGTAATTGATAGCATTGGCAAGATCACGGGAATTAAACCCCTTTTTGAAAAAATCGACCTTTCTGAACAGGAACCCACAAAGGATCTTTTCAGCCACTATCCCGACCTGAATTCCGTCATTCACTTTGCGGCTTATAAAGCGGTTGGCGAATCGGTTACGATGCCATTAAAATATTACCAGAACAACCTGTGTTCGCTCATAAACCTTCTCCGGGAAATGGAATCCCACGGGATCAGGGATATCGTCTTTTCTTCTTCCTGTACGGTTTATGGTCAGCCGGATATACTTCCTGTTACCGAGACGGCCCCCATAAAAAAAGCCGCATCTCCTTATGGAAATACAAAACAGATTGCTGAAGAGATCATCACGGATGTAAGTAAGGTTACTGCTATCCAGGCTATCCTGCTCCGGTATTTCAATCCCATCGGCGCACATGAATCCGCCCTGATCGGTGAACTTCCGCTGGGTGTTCCCAATAATCTGGTGCCGTATATCACGCAGACCGCCATCGGGAAAAGGGATTTCCTGAACGTTTGGGGAAAGGATTATCATACACCAGATGGAACGGCTATCCGGGATTATATCCACGTGGTTGACCTCGCAATGGCGCATGTAACCGCAATCGAGCGCATGCTGGAGGGGAAAAACAAACAAAAAGTCGAAGTTTTTAACCTTGGAACGGGGATCGGTTATTCAGTGCTGGATGTCATCAAATCATTTGAACGCACATCGAAAGAAAAACTGAATTACAAGTTTATGGAACGCAGGCCAGGTGATGTGGAAGAGGTATGGGCTGATACGGAATTTGCCAACCGTGAACTGGGATGGAAAGCCGAACGGGGACTGGATGAGATGACGCTGTCGGCCTGGCGGTGGGAACAGAGACTGGCCGGGTTGTGAGAAGACAGAGGTTGGAAGTCAGAAATCGGACCTCGGACTTCTGACCTCTGATCTCAGAATAGTTAAGATGAAAAACAGGATTAATAATGACTTTTTATGAAGACGATTTTAATAACAGGAGGAGCAGGTTTTATCGGTTCACATGTTGTCCGGGGGTTTGTGAAAAAGTATCCGCACTATCACATCATCAACCTCGACAAACTGACCTATGCAGGAAATCTGGCAAACCTTAAGGATATTGAAAACGAACCCAACTACGAATTTGTGAAAGAGGATATCACAGATGCTGAAGGGATGAATGCAGTCTTTCAGAAATATTCAATTGACGGCGTGATCCACCTCGCGGCAGAATCGCATGTCGACCGCTCGATCAGCAACCCGATGGAATTCATCTTTACCAATATTGTAGGGACTGTTAACCTGTTAAATGCAGCCCGTCTTTCCTGGAAAGAGAACACGGAACAAAAGCGGTTTTATCATATTTCAACGGATGAGGTGTATGGGTCACTCGGGGAGACAGGCCATTTTACCGAGACTACTGCCTACGATCCGAGGAGTCCGTATTCTGCTTCCAAGGCAAGTTCAGATCACCTGGTACGGGCTTATTTTCACACCTATAAATTGCCTGTGGTGATCTCCAATTGTTCAAATAATTACGGTTCATTCCAGTTTCCCGAAAAGCTGATTCCCCTGTCCATAAACAACATCAGGAACAACAAGCCGATCCCGATTTACGGGAAAGGTGAGAACATCCGCGATTGGCTCTTTGTGGAAGATCACGCCCGCGCCATCGACCTCATCTTCCATGAAGGAAAATCCGGAGAGACATACAATATCGGAGGGAATAACGAATGGACCAACATCAGCCTCATCCGCGAACTTTGCAAAATCATGGACCGTAAGCTGAATCGCCCCAAGGGTACTTCCGAACAGCTGATCACCTTCGTAAAAGACCGTGCCGGGCACGACCTGCGATACGCTATTGACTCATCGAAACTTCAACGGGAACTGGGATGGAAACCTTCCCTGCAGTTTGAGGATGGGCTGGAAAAAACAGTCGACTGGTATCTTGCGAATGAGAAATGGATGAACAACATCACCTCGGGCGATTACCAGAAATATTATGAGAGTCAGTATGTAAAGAGGTAAGGACTCTATGCGCCTTCCACGGTCACATTCTGCCCGATCTTAGAAATCAATCCCTGCAAAACACTTCCCGGCCCGACTTCCGTAAAGAGGGTAGCCCCATCTGCTATCATATTCCGGGTGAGTTGTGTCCATAAAACCGGTGCCGTTAACTGGGCAACCAGGTTTTCCTTGATCTTATCCGGATCCGTCACGCACTGGGCAGTGGCGTTCTGATAGATCGGGCAGACCGGGGAATGGAAACCCGTTGAATGAATTGCTTCTGCCAGTTCGATCCGGGCAGGTTCCATCAGGGGCGAATGAAATGCACCTCCGACTTTCAGCGGCAATGCCCTGCGGGCGCCTGCTGCCTTCAGCTTTTCACAGGCAATCCCGATCCCCTTGATACTTCCTGAGATTACGACCTGACCAGGACTGTTGTAATTTGCCGGAACAACTACTTCCTCAATGGATTTGCAGATTTCCTCGACCACCGAATCTTCAAGACCGAGAATAGCAGCCATGGTGGAGGGTTCCTTTTCGCACGCTTTCTGCATGGCCTGTGCACGCTTGGATACGAGCATAAGCCCATCTTCGAATGACAACGACTTATTAGCTACCAGGGCGGAAAATTCGCCCAGGGAGTGACCGGCAACCATATCGAGTTTGAATTTTTCACCCAGGGTAGCTGCCAGTATGACAGAATGAAGAAATATGGCAGGCTGTGTAACCTTGGTTTGCCTGAGGTCTTCATCGGTACCTGCAAACATCAGGTCCGTGATACGGAAACCCAGAATCTCATTTGCCTTTTCAAACAGTTCTTTTGCAAGAGGTGAGTTTACGTACAGGTCTTTGCCCATACCAACAAACTGCGCTCCCTGTCCCGGGAATACGTATGCGTGTTTCATGTGGTTAGTTGATTACTTCCTGTTGCCTAAAAAGCGCAGTAGAAACAAGAAAAGATTGATAAAATCAAGGTACAAGGTTAGCGCCCCGAGAATGCTCATCTTTTTCACATCCGGATTCTGTACATCAACACCTATTCCGGCGCCGATCCTTTTCAGCTTCTGTACATCGTAAGCAGTGAGCCCGGTAAAGATCAGGACACCCAGTACACTGATGATGTAATCCATCGTACTGCTGTGCATAAACATATTGACGACCATGGCAATGATAACCCCGAACAACGCCATCATCAGGATCGACCCGAATTTTGTAAGATCGGTCTTAGTGGTATACCCGAGAACCGCCATGACGCCAAACATTGCCGATGTAACGGCAAAGGTTTTGAAGACGGATGAGCCGGTATAAACCAATAAAATAAAACTCAGGCTCATCCCCATAAGGACGGAGAAGGCGATGAACAATAATGTCATAATGGCAGGAGAAAGACGCTGAAAACCCATCGACATGAGTAAAACGAATCCAAGGGGTGCCAGCATGACGATCCATCCAAGGACCGACAATCCTCCGGTTTGTAAGTTGCGAAGGCTCCCGATCAGTTCCGGGGTCGACGCAAACCAATAGGCCGTAACCGCTGTAACTGCCAGTGCCAGTGTCATCCATAAAAACACATTCGCAATGAAAGTCCTGGTAACTGGTAAGGTTTGTGTCGATTTGTATTCCTGTTCAATGATGTTGAATCCTCTGTGTTGCTGATCCATATTATTTTTCTTTTAAATTAATAGGTTAAGATTAATGTAATTTCGTTCCGATCAGATGCAGAAACTCGGCACGGGTCTTTTCGCGTTCGAAAGCGCCGACAAAGTCGGATGTCGTTGTGACAGAGTTTTGCTTCTGAATTCCGCGCATCGACATACACAAATGCTGTGCCTCAATTACAACTGCCACGCCAAGGGGTTTCAGCGTGGTATTGATAGCATCCTTGATTTGTGAGGTAAGACGCTCCTGGACCTGCAAACGGCGTGCATAAATATCTACCACCCTTGCCAGCTTACTCAGCCCGGTGATATACTTGTCGGGAATATAAGCCACATGCGCTTTCCCGATAAACGGGATCATGTGGTGCTCACACAGTGAATAGATCTCAATGTCTTTTACGATCACCATTTCGCGGTAATCTTCCCGGAATTTGGCTGACGACAGGATCTCGACAGGATCAAGATCATAGCCCTGTGTCAGGAATTGAATGGCTTTTGCGACTCTCAGCGGTGTTCTCTGAAGCCCTTCACGATCAGGGTTTTCCCCGATCAGGCGCAAGATCTCTTTGTAATGAAAACTCAGCTGCTCCGTTGTCGCGGCATCGTACTCTTCAACTCTTTCGTAGTTCATGTTCTTTTCGTTCATGGTAAGCAGGGATTTCTGAAAGAATAAACGCGTTACTTTCCAAAATATTCTGCCATATTGTTCTCTGTTTCTTCAACCCTGATGCAATGCAAGGCAGCCCCCAGACCTGCAATTTCTCCTTCCAGTTCCTGCCAGATCGCGATCGCCAGGTTTTCCGTGGAGGCCAGTTTCCCTTTCATAAAATCTACTTCCAGGTTGATGTTCCTGTGATCCAGCGGAAGGATGACCTTCTCATTGATGATCCGGCTTAACTCCTTCAGGTTGATTACAAACCCTGTCTCTTTACTTACTTCTCCTTTCACGGTTACAAGCAGCGTGTAATTGTGCCCATGCCAGTTGGGGTTGGAACATTTCCCAAAGACTTTCAGATTTTGTTCGTCAGAATACTCCGTCCTGAACAGGCGGTGAGCTGCATTGAACCTTTCTTTCCGTGTGATAAAAACCATACTCATAAGGGTGTGCAAAGGTAGCAATTATTTTTTCTTTTTAAACCAGTTAAAACGGGTTCCTACCCAAAACCGCACCTGGCCAATATCATAATAAAAGGTTGAATTTCCGATCCATCCCGGGATTTTATCAAACCCCGAAACAATTCCTGCTCCGATATACCAGGTATCCGTATTGTATCCAAGTGCAGCCCTCCAGGAAAGGGTGAAGGTGAAGTTCGCTGATGAATAAAATGCCTGGTCGGCCTGATATTGATAATGCTGCCAAAGAATTCCAGGGAATATTGCCGCATTCATGTAAAATTTTTTGAAAAGAACAAGGGTATAACTGTAACCAGGCGCCAGTCCAAACGAATAAAATTCACCATTCCGGAGAAGGAAATGATTGTTGATCCCATACGTGGATATTACTTCGACAGGTATAATGCCGTTTCCCGATGACAAATTGTAATATAAAAATGTTGCCCGGATAATGATGCTGCCTGCACTCTTTTTTTGGCGCTCATTCTGGATAAATGCCGAACGGATCGAAAACCGTTCATGATTATAGATCCAATATCCTGAGCATCCGAGTGAAAAGATCCGCATATCAGAGATTTTGAAAAAATTCCCCTGCGCGTCTTTGAGGTTCCGTATATAAAAACCCCTCAGATTCTGCAGATACAGTTCTGCAGCCACGGGTCTTCCGTAGGCATTTACCCGCAGATCAAGGACAGATGTATTTCCATATCTGGTCGCACTTCTTCTGAACAACGAATTTCCCAATGATAATCCAAGTCCGAACCATTTGTAGAACCCTGCAATTCCAATCCTTCCGGCAACGTTCGGAGTATAAATAATCTCTTCTGAAGTCCCGGGATTCAATACAAATGAAGCATCCTGGTACAACAGGAAGACCCGTGCCGTAAGCAGGTTTTTATAATCGGCAATATAGGCAGTATCAGTTTCGGGTAAACTGTCAACTCCTGTTGATAATTGCTGGGCAACAACGCCGTTACAAGTCCAATGTATGAATAAAATCAGGAGAAACAGGAAACTCCTCAGGGTGTTATGAAATTTGATTGCCAAATGAAAAATTACTGCTGAGATGATTTAAAAAACGATACCAGGTTGACCACTTCGAAGATCATATAACAAAGATAAAGTACAAAGAAGGAGATAGCAAAAGGTGCAGCATCCTGCCTGTTATGTAATAAATAGATGAAAATCACACCGATGAACAGGAACAATTTTACCACGGTAACGAGGAGATAGGAATTGATGAATTTGATGAATTTCGTGTGTACCGAACGGAGAATAAAATAATAACCGGCAAGCGTTACAGCAAAAAAAAACACAAATAAATAAGGAAGGGTAGGTGTAATAGCTCGTGCAGGTGTCAGGAATCCGATCCCGGTTGCCAGTAATCCAAGAATGATTGAAAATACCAGGATTCGACGCAAAAAAGTTAAGTACGCGGAAGATGTATTCCACTTCATAATTATGAATTATGAATTATGTGATGATTAACCATTGATTTCAAAAGTATTATTTTTTCCTGAGAAGGTCACGCGTTATTGAATAGATGGAAATAAACACGGAAATAATTGAGAGAATGATGGTCAGGAGCGGCCCGGTATGCAGCCATTGGTCCAGTTTGTAGCCGCCAAAAACCCCGGCCATGATAATGACCAGCATCTGGAGCCCCATGCCTGAATAGCGTGCATAGGAATTAAGCTGTTGTTTCTTTTGGTCGGAATTCATCTTGTTTTACCGGTGGAGGAACATGCACTTTTATCCCCGTACCTTCCATGATGCAATTGCCCGAAAATTTAGCGCCCGGTTCAATCGACAGCTTGTTGGTCGTGATATCTCCAGTATACCTGGCAGTCTCTTTCAGCGTCAGGAGTTCGGCAACCTTCACGGTAGCTTTGACTTCTCCCGAAAAATCTGCATTCTGGCAGATGATCTCCCCTTCAATGCTGCCTGTGGGGCCAACCACGACCTTGCCCTTGCAGTTGATGGTGCCAATGAAGGAACCGTCGAGCCTGAAATCACCGTTGAGCTTAATCTCTCCCTTCACCACTGTGCCTGAACTCAGCAGGTTAAGAGAAGGAACTTCTACTTCTTTATTTTTCATCATAACATCATTATTTTTTCGAAAAACAATGAATTTAAAGACATTCCAAAGATAAATGAAAAAACCGGACAATCAAATAAAATCTTGCCCAGTAGATAAGGAACCTGGAAATGAAGGATGCGGACAGGTCATTTCTTCACCGGGTAATACTTCTCGAAGAACCGAAGATATTGTTTGATATCTTTGCTTCTGTAAAAGATGGGGTAATTGTCGGCCGATATTACGAAGTCGCTGTAACCACCTGTATTTTCAAGTTTGGTGAAAATGTAAGGATTGTTCTGAATGGAGATAAAATAATCCATGGCCTTTTCATCATTGTCGAAATTATTAACGGTGATCATTTCCTGCGGGCCATCGAGCAACAGACTATTCACTTGCAGGGGTTCGAGTCCGTGGTATTTGGAATTAAAATCGGAGATCTTCACTTTCAGGGCGTTCACATCCACCCGGTTATTATCGGCAATAAGAATAAAGAAATGGATTGAATTTGGGTTAAAAGTGTATAGCTTGGATGTGGGTTCGGGCAGGGCAGTAGAATCGGTCACGATGGGTTCTCCCTTTGAATTACGCTGGTTTTTCAGGTAATCGAGAACTTTCTGGGCAAGCGGGCGGACAGGGCTTTTCGGGTATTTTGTCATGATCCGTTGCATGCCAGCCACCAGCGAATCCACAACTTCGATCTTTCCTATGGATAATGCTTTCAGGTATTCAAACCGCGGAATCAGTGCCGTATCACCGGGATATTTTGCCAGGGCCACATCGGTGTTGTTGATCACCATGTAATATTGCTGGTTGGTGAAGGCTTTGTAGGTGTCCTCATAGAGGTTGTTGACTTCTTTTCGTTTCGACTGGACTTCCTTATAATAATTCGGATTGACTAGCAATTTGGCAAAATCGGTCTCCGGGTAACGTGTCAGGATCACATTTTTAAAGGTGTCGCTTTTCGGCTGGTTTTCCAGTGCTTTGTAGAGTATGTATAGTTCATAGTAGGAAGCCACAGTGAATTTGTTCCCGGGAAAGCGGCTGTTCAGTGTTTGGAAAGCGTCAATGGCATGCTTATAATCATTCAGGCCTTCCACATAAACAAATCCCAGGTTATAGTAAGCCTGGATGATCGTGTCGTTCGAAACCTTCAGTTGGGCAAGTGTGAATGGAATGTCCTGGAGGTAAAATGCTCTTTCTCTCGGATTTTTTGATTTTGGAAGAACTTTCTTAACCTTGGTTGTATCCCCTCCGGCCAAGACCAGGGAAGAGGTGTCTTCCTGGGTTTCAGGCAATTCGGCAACAATGATTTTATTGCTGAGAAACCAGTTGTCTTCCAATTTCCGGTGTCCCCATTTCCGGGCAAAATTTGAAAAACCGTTGGAGGTGGCAGAAGGATTATAAAAATACCACGCACCGGTAGCCGAACCAGTTGGCGACCCTCCCGGGCCACCCGGTGACTGTCCTTTTGATTGTCCGAACAAAGTCAGGTTTTCCTGCCGTTCCTGCTCTGCTTTCTGCTTTTTAATCTCTTCTGCAATCAGTTTTGTTATGATCCCGTCGATCACCCCATAACGCTGGTTTTCCGTCAATGAAGCAAGTTTCTGAAGACTGTCTTCCCGATCGATCAGTTGAAGGTAGGTAACCAGATCAGTGAGGGTTGCTGTTTTCTTACTGATCTCCTTGTAGTTCGGAAATTCTTTCGGCAGAAACTGAAGGGTACTGTCATAATAAGCCTGCGAAAGCTTGTAATTTTTATGCGAGAACAGGATGTCGGCAAGTTCCAGTGCTGAAATGGCTTTCTGGTAATTGTTCTGTTTGCTGGTAGCGACTGATTTTTTCAGGTAATCAATAGCAGCGGTAGTATCGGCATCTTTCAATGCAACACTGGCAAGGGCAAAATAAACCTGGTCACGGTATTCCTTGTTCTTGTCATCCTTGAGCATTCTTTTCAGCTTCTTGACGATGTAGTCACGGTTACCCGATTTTGCCACATAACAAATGGCGAGATTGATCTTTGAATTGAACTCCATTTCGAAAGAGGCATTTCTTTTGACTACCATCTGGTAATAACGGGAAGCTTCTTCGAACTGGCCGGTTTTTTGGTGTATCTGGCCGAGGATGAATAGGCAACGGGTTTTCATCGTTCTTGAAGGCCCCAGTTCAATGGCGCGGTCGAGAAATTCAATGGCCGGTGCATAGTTTTTTTGAAGGATATAGAAATTCGCATAACACAGCGCAAGCATCTCTTCGTTTTTCTCCGGTGCTTTCCCCTGCCGGATCATGTTTTGAACCATATCGAGCATAGGTTCGGCCCTATTGAAATCGCCAAGTTGCATATTGGCCAGCGCCTGCCACAACATAGCCTCGTATTTTATTGGGTTGTTATTGTATGTTTTGATCACAAATTCAAACGTACGGCGTGCCATTGGGTAATCCTGTTTGTAATAATAAGATTTCCCGATCAGCATATAAGCATCGTCGATCCAGCGGTTGTACTCCTTGCCATTAAAGGGCATCGAATGTTTCTGAATGGTCTTTGAGGCTTTCTTTATGCCGATATCGGCATACTGGCTGATCTTGGCGATGCCAGTCTTGTCGCCAGTATAAAAAACCGGAAGTACGAGTGAGTAGTTGTCCTTAGCAGTGGATTGAAATTCCTTTAACCCCTGCCGCATGTTGTCCATCCCATTCCAATATACATTATAATGAGCCGTAAGGTTATGGTACACCCTGCGGGTAAATGTATTTTTCCTGGTAGAACAGGAGGAAAAAAAGACGATTACCGCGAGAAAAAAGAAAAATACACAGGAAATGTATGTCCGGAATTTGCTCAAATACACTGCTGTTTAGTTCTATATTAACTGAATTTTTACAAAAATATTTTAATTTTTTGAATTTAGGAGGAAATTCAAAAAAGAAAACAGGGAACGATCCAAATGAAACCGTCCGGATACTTTTACGGGGAAACAGACGTTTTTCTTTTTCTTCTCCCCGTTTGCAATTTTTTCCGAAATTTGCAGGCCCTCACGGAAATGAATAACCCAAAGAATGGCCCAGGATAAAAAAGACAAGAAGAAAATGTCGTGGATGAGCAGGCTACGGAATAAATACCGGCTTGTGATCATGAACGATGAGACGCTTGAGGAAAGGTTAACCTTCCGGCTTTCGAGGCTGAATGTTTTTGTGGTACTGGGAACACTAACCATCATCCTGATTATTCTGACTTCCCTCCTGATCGCTTTTACACCCTTGCGCGAGTATATTCCCGGTTACACCAATGTGGGATTGCAAAAAAAGCTGTATGAACTGCAGATCAAAACCGACTCCATCGAAAAAGGCCTTGAAAAAAGGGATCTCTTCATCCAGAATATGAAAGATGTCATGAACGGGAAAGACCTCTCAACGGATATTCCCCTTACTAAAGATACGCTTCATAAATACAACAACATCAAACTGAAAAAATCCCCGGAAGATTCGCTGCTCCGGGCCGAAGTGGAAAACCAGGGGAAATACAACCTTTACAGGTTTGAAAATTCCGAGAATGTCCGCCAGAAGAATGCATCCATCGGGAAAGTCCTATTTTTTGTGCCGTTGAAAGGAGTGATCACCAATGAATTTAATCCTTCACAGAATCATTATGGGGTCGACATCGTTTCCAAACAGAACGAAGCCATCAAGTGTGTGCTCGACGGAACCGTAATTCTTAGCAACTGGACTCTGGAAACAGGTTATACCATTGCCATACAGCACCAGCAGAACATTGTATCGGTGTATAAGCACAATTCTGCATTGCTGAAAAAAGAGGGCGAATTCGTCAAGGCCGGCGACCCCATAGCCATCGTTGGCCAGACCGGTGAACTCACCACCGGCCCGCACCTTCATTTTGAACTATGGAGCGATGGCAACCCGGTCAACCCAAAAGATTATATCAATTTTTAAGAATTCGGATAGTAGGTGAAGAAAAATATTGCCATACTGGGATCTACGGGATCCATCGGTACCCAATCACTGGATATTATCCGCCAGAACCCTGATATTTTCTCTGTGGAGGTTCTTACCGCCCAGTCAAATGCCGATCTCCTCATACTCCAGGCCATCGAATTCCTTCCCAATGCTGTCGTGATCGGAAACGAAGAATTTTACAGCAAAATCAAAGAAGCCCTTCATTCTTTTCCGGTTAAAATATTTGCCGGCCAGGATTCCCTGTCACAGATCGTGGAAATGGAAGAGATCGACCTGGTGCTGAATGCCTTGGTGGGTTATTCAGGATTAAAGCCGACACTGAATGCCATTCATGCAGGGAAACATATTGCGCTGGCAAACAAGGAAACCCTGGTCGTTGCCGGTGACCTGGTCATGACGCTCGCCGAACAATCGCATGTTATGATCATCCCTGTCGATTCGGAACATTCTGCCATCTTCCAATGCCTTGCGGGAGAAAATAAGAAAAATATTGAAAAGGTAATCCTGACGGCCTCCGGTGGACCCTTCAGGGGAAAAAAACAGGAACACTTGGAAAAAGTGACCAAGGAAGCGGCGCTCCTTCATCCGAATTGGAAAATGGGAAACAAGGTCACAATCGACTCTGCTTCGCTGATGAACAAGGGGTTGGAGGTGATCGAGGCGAAATGGTTGTTCGATCTTTCTCCTTCCCAGATCGAAGTGATCGTGCACCCGCAATCGGTCATTCATTCGATCGTCCAGTTCGTGGATGGATCTATGAAAGCCCAGATGGGGCCTCCCGATATGCGGGGACCAATCCTGTATGCATTTTCTTTTCCCGACAGGCTTATGACAGATTTTCCCCGGTTTGATTTTACCAACTGTCCCCAGTTCACTTTCGAGCCGCCCGACAGGGATCTTTTCCGGAACCTTGGATTGGCTTATGAAGCGCTTAACAAGGGTGGAAATATGCCCTGCATTCTAAATGCCGCCAACGAAATTGCCGTGCAGGCATTTCTCGAAGACCGCATTACCTTCCTCGGAATGCCGCACCTCATCGAAAAATGCATGCATTCGGTTACTTTTATTCAGAAACCAACTTATGAAGATTATGAGCAAACCAACATGGAAACCAGGGCAAAAGCCCTTGAATACCTTCTGTTGCCTGCCTGCCGGCCAGGCAGGGATGCTGAACCCTGATATTATTCATCCTTAAAATATTGCTGAATGGTTATTCTTATCAAAGTCGTACAATTGCTCCTGAGCCTGTCAATTCTGGTTATATTCCATGAGTTCGGACATTACATTTCTGCGAGGATATTTAAAGCCCGGGTAGAAAAATTCTATCTTTTCTTTGATCCGTGGTTCTCCCTGTTTAAATTTAAAAAAGGGGATACCGAATATGGGGTGGGGTGGATGCCCCTGGGTGGCTATTGCAAGATTGCAGGTATGATCGATGAATCGCTGGACAAGGAACAGATGAAATTGCCGCCACAGCCCTGGGAATTCCGCTCAAAACCAGCATGGCAGCGCCTGATCATCATGCTGGGCGGTGTGACGGTTAACATCCTTTTGGCCATTTGCATCTACATCGCCATCCTTTCCGTGTGGGGTGAGCAATACCTGCCTACTTCTGAAGTAAAATATGGTATTGCTGTGGATGCAATGGGCAAAGAGTTGGGCCTCCGCAATGGTGACCGGATCCTCACCATCGACAACAAGGAAGTGGAAGAATTTTCAGCCATTCCTAAACAACTGGTCCTGGAACAGGCCAAAACGATCCAGGTCATCCGCGATGGCAAAAGAGTGGATATTACAATCCCTGCCTGGTTTGTAAGCAAACTGATCCAATCAAAATCGGTGGATTTTATCTCTGTCAGGTATCCGTTCGAAGCAGGGAAGTTTGTTTTGGGATCCGTAGCAGAAAAAGCAGGGATGAAACTCAACGACCGGATCATCGGGATCAATGATTCATTGTTTCCCTATTTCGATGAATTCAGAATGGCAATCCCGCGTTATAAAAATCAAAAGGTGAACCTCCTCGTCGTCAGGGGAGGCGATACATTAAAACTGCCGCTCACTATCCCCGCTGAAGGAAAGATTGGTGTTTACCACAAGGATTTATCGGTCTATTTTAAGATGAAGGAAAAGTCCTATAATTTTTTCACCGCAATTCCCGCGGGCTTTATTATGACTTTTGAAAAAACAGGAGATTACCTGAAATCGATCAAACTGCTCTTTAAACAGGAGAAAGCATACGAATCGGTGGGAGGTTTTATCTCCATCGGAAGCCTGTTCCCGGATGCCTGGAATTGGCTGACCTTCTGGTCGTGGACTGCCTTCCTCTCGATCATGCTCGCCGTCATCAATGTTTTACCGATTCCGGCACTGGACGGAGGACACGTTATGTTCCTGCTTTACGAGATCATTTTCCGGCGGAAACCGAGTGACAAGTTCATGGAATATGCGCAAATCACCGGTATGATCATCCTTTTCGGATTACTGATCTTTGCCAATCTCAATGATGTGTTGAAGCTGTTCCGGTAGTGTTAGCTGGTGAGCTGGCGAGTTGGCGAACTGGTGAATTGGTGAGTAAAAAAAGTTGTAAAATAGTGAAAATCTAGGATCCAGGATCCAGCCTCCAGGATCCAGCATCTATTCCGTAACCTTTTCCTTCAGCGATCTAAACCCTTCTCCGAGAATTTCGGTCGCATCTGTAACGGTCAGAAACGCCTTCGGGTCAATCTCATGAATGTATTCTTCCAGGATGGCAACTTCCCTTCGGCTCACCACTGTAAAAATGATCTTACGGTCGGCCATGTTGAACATCCCTTTTCCTTCGATGTAGGTTCCTCCGCGATTGAGATTGTTGATGATCTTGTCGCGGATCTCCTCATGTTTCTCTGAGATGATAAAAATACTCTTATCATAACTAATCCCGGTTATCACAATATCGATCACTTTACCTGAAATGAATATGACAATCCACGAATAGAGCGGAATTTTCCAGTCCTGGAAAACCAGTAAACCAAGTAAAACGATTACGGAATCCACATAGATCATCAGCATTCCCAGGGGTAGCCGGGTTTTTTTAGCGATAATCATGGCTATGATGTCGGAACCTCCAGAAGTAGCTTTTGAACGGAAGATCAGTCCCAGTCCCAGCCCTAACATTACTCCGCCGAAAATGGAAGACAACAAGGCATCTCCCTTTACCAGCGGTTCGAACCCCCAGAAATAGGTCAGGGTGTCGGTAAAAATGGCCGTCAGCGAAAAACCCAGGACAGTTTTATATCCGAACCGGGGGCCCAGCACCTTAACTCCGATGATGGTTAGCGGGATATCGAAGCACAGGGCAACCAACCCTACCGGTGTCCCGAACAGGTAATGCAGCATGATAGAGATTCCGTAGACCCCGCCGGGAATGATCTTGTAAGGAGTAATGAACAGGACTAAACCCGAAGCAAGGATAAACGATCCGATGAGGATGAGGCCGCGCGAAATGAACCACTTCTTTGTGAAGGGTTTTTCTTTTATGAGAAAAAATGACATATTTATTTATTTATATCTGTTAATCAGGACTTTTATGCAAAGATAGTGCTTCCATCAGATCCGGGAACCTTAATCCGGGTACCGGTATTTATAAAAAAGATGCAACTTTTTTTTATGAAATCTGTATAACAATTTTGAACAGTTTACAATCAAGAATCATTTTTAATTAAGTGTGTTTTTAAGAAAAGAATACACCGATATTGCCAAAAGAAAAAATAATTGTACTTTTAACCCCCGATTGCGCAAACCTAATAAAGAAACGTATTGATTTTTCATCTTACAAAATATTATTTACCTTACCGATATCTCAGGTTCCGCGAAATCCTTACGGCTGTTTTGCTGATATCAATCCTTCCATCGATAGTGGCTCAGCAGAGCAGCAACATCACGCATTACATGTTCATGAACATGGCTTTTAACCCGGCTATTGCAGGTAGCAGTGATGGCATTAATATTACAGCCCTGATCCGGCAACAATGGATCGGTTTCAAAGATGACCGCGGGCGCAATTCGGCGCCACAAACTTTGTTCCTTACCATTGATTCCCCGATTAAATTTCTGCACGGCGGCATTAGCGGAACGGTGGTTAACGATAAACTCGATCTCTTCAATAATACCCAGTTAACCCTCGGCTATGCATACCGCACTGATCTTGGCCCGGGTGAGTTTTTTGGAGGGCTTCAGGTGAATTTTCTGAATTCCAAATTTGATGTGGAAAAACTCGAACCCATGGTTCCCATAACCAACCTGGGAAAAAGCGATTTTATCCTGGATGGCTCATTAGGACTGTATTACAAAGTTCAGGATAAATATTACCTCGGCCTTTCCTGCACCAATGTCCTGCAAACCCGGATGAAAAAAACCCAAGTCCGTGACAAACGGGTTTATGACCTTACCGGTGGATACAATTGGGTTGTACCAAGCTATCCCGCTTTTGAATTGCAACCTTCCGCCTTTATTACCACAGACCTGGCTGCATATAGTTTCAGTATCAGCGCCATCGTGCAATACAATAAAAAATACTGGGGAGGACTTGCCTATCGTTACCAGGATGCCGCATCGGTGCTGGTGGGGTTCACCATCCTTAAATCAGTCAGAGTCGGGCTGTCTTATGATGCCAGTATATCCAAAATGTCGAGGTACAATAATGGCAGTGTGGAGGTGTTGTTGAATTATTGCTTTAAGATTGAAACTGAGAAATTTAGGAAAAGTTATAAAAATACAAGGTTCTTATAATAGAAAAAGGTATTTTTGCCGTTGAAAATTTGAATTGTAAACGGAGAAGATAATAAACCTTACTTAGTAGCGTTATATTTCATCATAAAATCGGCCAAAAAATGAAAAAACTGCTCATTTATTTTGCTCTTCTCGTTTTCCTTAGTAGCTGCGGAAACTCCGGAAATGGCGAACTTACGGGAGTAAAAAACCGAAAACGATATTTTCAGCCAGATCCTTACGGGATGCGCTATATTCCAATGGGTAGCTTTACCATGGGTGTGGGTGATGAAGATCTCCCCTATGCCCAGTTAAACACGCCAAAAACCATCACGATCCAGTCTTTCTACATGGACCAGACCGAGATCACCAATAACAAGTACAGGCAATTTGTTTTTTGGGTAAGAGATTCCATCGCCCGCCGGTTGTTAGGGGAAATCAAACCAGATGTGTATCTTATATCAGAAAATAAGAAGACTGGAGAAACCTTTGATCCTCCATTTCTGAATCAGAATGCAAAAGTGGATTGGAATTCCGACCAGCAGGATGTCCGCGATGCACTCACACAGATGTACCTCCCGGAAAGTGAACGTTATTTCCGCCGCAAGGAAATTGATACCCGGAAACTTTATTTTGAATATTATTTTGTTGATCTGAAAGCTGCAGCACGGAAAGATTATGGCCAGGGCGGCGACATCAAGGAGGGAGGATTGGCCAACCGTCCACAGGGTCTGAAAGACCGCTCCGTTTATGTTCGCAAGGAAGTGATCAATGTTTATCCCGACACGCTCTGCTGGATTCATGATTATGTGTATTCGTTCAATGATCCACAGACCGAAAAATATTTCTGGCACCCTGCCTATGACAATTATCCTGTTGTAGGCGTTACTTGGAAACAGGCCAATGCCTTCTGTATCTGGAGAACACAGTTGAAAAACCAATACATGTATGGAAAAAAAGGAGAATCCTCTGTCAGTGAGTTCCGGTTACCAACCGAAGCTGAATGGGAATGGGCTGCACGGGGAGGTTACGACAATAACCCCTACCCTTGGGGCGGGCCTTATACAAGGAATGACAAAGGATGTTTCCTCGCAAATTTCAAACCCTTACGCGGAAATTATATTGATGATGGTGGCGCTACTACCGTAATCTGTGCCCATTATCCTGCCAATGATTTTGGCTTGTATGACATGGCCGGAAATGTGGCCGAATGGACCCGGTCAGCCTATTATCCTTCTTCTTACAATTTTACCTGGGACCTCAACCCAGATTATACCTACAATGCAAAAGATGTCGATCCTCCGGCCATGAAACGCAAAGTCGTACGTGGGGGATCCTGGAAAGATGTTGCTTATTTCCTCCGGGTTTCGACCCGTTCATTCGAATTCCAGGATACGTCTAAATGTTATATCGGCTTCCGGACCATGCAACCGTTCCTTGGCAGACAAAAAGATGATAATCCTGCCCGGGCTTCTCATGTTTACAATTAAGAAGAGAAAAAGATATTATTAAAATCAATCGTAATCTTTAATCCAAATCAATCATTATTATGGGCTTATATGCTTTAGTAAGGACAAGACAGTACCGTAACTTCATGGCCAAACTTTACGGGTTAGGCGCTTCCGTTGTTATCATGGGTGCTCTCTTCAAGATCAACCATTACGTAGGGGCTGACTACATGCTGATCGTCGGTCTGGGAACCGAGTCAATGATTTTCTTTTTCTCTGCGTTTGAACCGCCCCACGTTGAACCTGACTGGAGTCTTGTATACCCTCAGTTAGCAGGCATTTACCATGAGATGGATCAGGAAGCTCCTGATTTTCAAAAAGGAGGCAGTGGAACACAGGAACTTGATAAAATGCTTGAAAAGGCCAAGATCGGGCCGGAGTTGATTGAGAGCCTTGGCACGGGATTGAGAAAACTCACGGATACCACCGCCAAGCTTTCAGATGTCAGCAATGCTTCCGTTGCCAACGACAAATTTGTTTCCACCATGAAGACGGCAACCGATTCTGTTACCATCCTGAATGAATCCTATAAAAAAACAGCAAAATCACTCGAGCAGAATGTCAGTGCTGCGGAAGAACACCTCTCAAGCATCCAGTCTGTTTCCAAGAGTGCAGCAACCCTCTCGCATGCCTATGTGCAGGCCTCTGAGTCCATCAACCATGAGATTTCCCTGAACAAGGAGTTCTCTACCAGCCTAATCAATGCAACGGTATTCACCAATAAATTTGTTGAGAAATACAGCGAATCTGCAGAATTGCTTGCCAAAACCTCGGAAGCCCTTCACGCTTCTGCACAGGAAGAGACCAACTACAACAAGCAGCTGCAAAAAATTTCCAACAACTTATCGGCACTCAATACTTTGTATGAACTCCACCTGCAAGGTTCCAACGAGCAGGTGACATCCACGGGCAAAGTCAATGAGACTTTAAATAAACTGACGGCCAAATTGAATGAGTCCATTGAAAAAACGTCAGAATTCAAGCAAGAAGTGGAAGCTTTCTCCAAAAACATTGCTGCCCTCAATAAGGTTTATGGCAATATGCTCTCTGCAATGAGCGTGGGGAACAAATAATCCGGAGAATGAGTTGTTTAATTCCTAAATACTAATTAATAAATAACAGACTAAATGGCTGGATATAAGGAGACCCCGAGGCAGAAGATGATCGCTATGTTGTATCTTATCCTTACGGCGCTGCTCGCTTTGAATGTCTCGAAACAAATCCTGGATGCTTTTATTGTGGTGAACGAAAGTATGGAAACCACAAACGAAAATTTCTCGAAAAAGCTGGAGACCACAATCAGTAAATTTAAGATCCAATATCAGCTCAACCCGAATAAGGTAGGCCCTTTTTGGGAAAAAGCGCAGAAGGCACATACCCTTTCCAAGGACCTGGCGGCATATATTGATAGCACAAAAGTAGCGATCATTCAGCTTGCCGATGGTATTGAGACCTTTAAGGAGGCCAAAGGGGTTAAACTGAAGGATGTAAAAAGGATAGATAATTACGACCGTACAACCAATTATTTTATCGGAAGATCCCAAGACGGTTCTGGTGGTGAAGCCCGGAAGCTAAGGGACAAGATGGAGGGATTCAAGAAAAGGATGCTCGACCTTGTCGATCCCAAGTACCGGAATGTTATGAAAATGGGTTTGGATACGCAAGGGCCGTTCTATGATCTGGATGGAGCTAAGCAACCCTGGGAAATGCATAATTTCTACCGTACTATTCTGGCTGCCGATGTTACCATCCTGAATAAGATCAAGGCAGAAGTCTACAATGCCGAATTTGACGTTACCAACTACCTTCTCTCATCCATTTCTGCAGAAGACTTCAAATACGATAAAATCGACGCCAGGGTAATCCCGAAAAGCAGTTATGTCTTTCTGGGTGACGAATACCAGGCAGAAATTGTTGTTGCCGCCTATGATACAAAAGCCAATCCCAACGTCAGATATAGCCAGGGTATTGATTCGCTGACTCCTGCGAATTATAAAAATGCCACACTGCTGGAAGCTGTCAATGGAGTTGTCACACTCAAACTGCCCGGCAGTGGGGAAGGATTAAAGAAATTTGCCGGTATCATTAAGATCGTAAACCCGCTCGGTGATACCATGACGTTCCATTTCAAAGATGAATTCATCGTTGCAAAACCCGGGTTGACCATCTCTCCTTCAAAAATGAATGTGTTTTACATTGGCGTCGACAACCCCGTTGATATCTCTGTCCCGGGTGGCCCCGAACGAATCGCACCAACCATCTCTGTCGGACAGATCCGGCCGGAAGGAAAACAATGGATTGTATCTGGTCTTCCAAACGGCATTAAGGAAGCCATTGTTTCTGTCAATGCCATTTTCTCCGGAAAAACCAAGTCGATGGGTTCAAGCACGTTCCGTTTGAAGAAAATCCCCATCTTCAATGCTCTGATCGACAGGAACCCTGAAGGAGGAATGATTTCCAGGAGCGATATTCCCGTGGGTTATATTGCAGCTGAAAAACCCGTTGGGTTCGATTTCGACCTTACATACAAGGTTACTGGATTTGTATTCGTTTCCGATATCGATGGAAATGTTATTGAACGGAATGTACCCGGAAACAGGATCCCCGAAGATCTTCTTGCCAAGATCAAAAGGGCAAAGAAAGGCAATCGTATCTGGATCGAAAACATTATGGCCATCGGGCCAGGGGGCGAACAACAATTGAAAAACATCAGTTATAAATTCAGATAAATCCATATTAACTCATTATCTAATAAGGGAGGATTTATGAAAACTTTGCTAAAATGCCTGGTCATCGTTGCATTTGCAATGATCGCAGCCAGCACTTACTCCCAGGTACTGGATACAGGACCCAGGGATGGTATCTATGATAAGACCGCCATTCTGCAGATGAACCCGATCCCGTATGTGCCCCTGCGTGAAGCGGATGTTATCTGGTCCAGAAGGATCTGGAGGGAAATCAACATGAAGGAAAAAATGAACCAACCTTTCTATTTTCCCGAAACGCCCCAGGGAACCTGGAAGAGTTTTATGCAGATCATCCTGGATAACCTTAAGGAAGGAACTATCACCGCTTATGAAGATGATAAGTTCATCCTTCCCAGGAATTATAATGAGATCATGAAACAATCTGAGAAACCTATCAAGAAAACCTTGCTTCGTGAAGGAACCGATGTTGAATACGATACCACATATACGGAAATTTTCCAGGCTACGGCTGTTTTCAAGCTTAAACTGAAGGAACAATGGGTTTTCGACCGTCAGCGTTCGGTACTGGAAGTACGCATCCTCGGGATCTGTCCGGTGAAAGAAAGCTATACCGACCAGGGCGAATACAGGGGCGACATTGATATGTTCTGGATATACTTTCCGGAATGCCGTAACATCTTCGCAAAAACTGAACAATTCAACCTGAAAAATGGAGATGCAGGCAGGATATCATACGATGATGTTTTCATGAAAAGGATGTTCAACAGTTTTATTTTCAAGGAAGAAAACGTATATGACCGGAAGATCTCCGATTATGCTACCGGCGTAGATGCCCTTCTGGAAGCCGACAGGGCAAAGGCATCCCTGCACGAATTTGAGATGAGCCTTTGGGAATATTAGCGGAATTATCCGGTTAAAAATCAAACGAACCCTCCCTGAAAATGAGGGTTTTTTTATGTTTCCTCCGGCAAAATCCATAACTTTGCTCTGGATCAATGGATTAAATGATGACGGGAACTTTTCTTGAAACGCAGGTCGAGTACCTGAAAGGGGTAGGCCCCGCACGGGCCGATATCCTGAAAAAAGAATTGCAGATATTTACTTTCGGGGAATTGATCTCCCTCTTCCCTTTCCGATATATCGACCGGAGCAAAATATTCCGGATTGCTGACGTGACGGATGATGCCGCATATGTGCAAATAAGGGGCAGGATAAAAGATGTACAGGCGATTGGAAGTCCGCGCGCAAAAAGAATGGTGGCCACTCTGGCCGATGATTCCGGTGAAATGGAACTGGTATGGTTCCAGGGGGTCAAATGGATCGCAGATAAACTGAAACCGGGGACAGAATTCATTGCTTTCGGTAAACCTTCCTGGTTCAACGGGCATCTTACGATCGCCCACCCGGATTTGGAATTGCCGAATGAACAGGTTTCCTCTGTCAGCGATACCTTTCGGCCGTTGTACAGTTCGACTGAAAAACTGAAATCCAGGGGACTGGACAGCAAAGGGATTTCACGGCTGATGAAAACGCTCATCCAATCCGACCGGTTTCATATCCCGGAGAACCTGAGCCCGGAAATCCTTGGAAACCTGAAGCTGATGAATCGCCAGGAGGCATTCATCCACATTCACTTTCCGGCAAGTCATGAAATGCTGCAAAAAGCACAGGCCAGACTGAAATTTGAAGAACTCTTTTACATCCAGCTCCGGCTATTGATACAGAAGTTCCAGCGGACGCAGAAACAGAGCGGGCATCCTTTTTCCGTGGTAGGCCATTACCTGAATGATTTCTATCATCATTATCTTTCCTTTGAACTGACCAATGCCCAGAAGCGCGTGATCAAAGAGATCCGCGGCGACCTCGGTTCAGGGAAACAGATGAATCGTTTGTTGCAGGGCGATGTCGGCAGCGGGAAAACACTGGTGGCCCTGATGACCATGCTGATTGCACTGGATAACAATTTCCAGACCTGCCTGATGGCCCCAACGGAGATCCTGGCGAATCAACATTACCAGAATATCTCAAAGATGGTTTCCGGGCTCGACATTTGTATTGAACTGCTCACCGGGTCTACAAAACCTGCAAAAAGAAAAGAGATCGCATCCGGATTGAACGACGGCAGCCTTCAGATCCTGATCGGTACCCATGCCCTGATTGAAGAAAATGTCCAGTTCAGGAACCTTGGATTTGTTGTTATTGATGAACAACACCGGTTTGGCGTGGCACAACGGGCGCGATTATGGGAGAAAAATGCGGTGACCCCCCATGTGCTTGTGATGACTGCTACCCCAATTCCGAGAACACTCGCCATGACCTTGTATGGTGACCTCGACACTTCCATAATTGACGAAATGCCACCCGGCCGGAAGCCAGTGATCACCAAACATGTGTTTGAAACAAAGCAGGAACAGGTTTTCGATTTTATCCGGAAACAAATCGACAAGGGAACACAGGTCTATATCGTTTTTCCGTTGATCCAGGAATCTGAAACCCTCGATCTGAAGAACCTTCTGGAAGGGTATGAATCGCTCAAACGGATTTTTCCCGGCCCAAAATATGCAATCGGGATGGTGCACGGAAGGATGAAGCAAAAGGAAAAGGATGAAGCCATGGAACGTTTCCTGAAAAAGGAGACACAGATACTCGTTTCTACTACCGTGATCGAAGTGGGAGTTGATATTCCCAACGCCTCCCTGATGGTCATTGAAAACGCAGAACGATTCGGGCTTTCCCAGCTTCACCAATTGAGGGGCAGGGTTGGCCGGGGTGCCGATCAATCTTATTGTATCCTGATGTCGGGATTTAAGCTGACTACTGAGGCCAAAAAACGGATAGAGACCATGATTGAAACAAACGATGGTTTTATTATCGCAGAAACCGACCTTCGCCTCCGGGGCCCGGGAGATATGGAAGGAACGCAACAATCGGGAATCCTGAATCTTAAAATTGCCGACATCATTCGTGATGAAAAGGTACTTAAATATGCCCGTAACCTGGCCACGGATATTATCCGCGACGATCCTAACCTGGAGAAAGAAACTAACACAGTACTTGCACGGCACCTGAAGATCATGAACAAATACAGGGAAAATTGGGGCCTGATCAGTTAAGATTCAGGAAATTCTCAATACTTTTACATCCCCAAAATTGGTACAAACATGAAGATCTCCTATAATTGGTTAAAGGAATATGTTTCAGGCATTCCGGAGCCGGCAAAAGTGGCTGAAATCCTCACCGGTTGCGGGCTGGAGGTTGAGGGTACGGAGACCTGGTCTTCGGTGAAAGGCGGGCTCAAAGGAGTTGTGATCGGTGAAGTGCTGACCTGTATGAAACATCCGGGTTCCGATCACCTGAGTCTTACCACGGTGAATGTTGGCTTAGATGAACCATTAAAGATCGTTTGTGGGGCATCCAATGTGGCAGCCGGTCAGAAAGTTGCTGTGGCTACCATAGGAACGACTCTCTCTTTTAATGAAAAGGAGATCACCATTCAACGGACTAAAATTCGCGGGGAACTTTCGGAAGGGATGATCTGCGCAGAAGATGAACTTGGTATCGGAAACTCCCATGCCGGTATTATGGTGTTGGATCCTGCAGCAGTTCCAGGAACTCTTGCAAAGGATTACTTCAAGGTTGAAGAAGATACTGTTTTTGAAATCGGCCTGACACCAAACCGGTCGGATGCCACATCTCACATTGGCGTGGCAAGGGATCTTACTGCCGTGCTGAACTGCATGCCCGGAAATACCCATCCGGGATCTGTTGTCATGAAATACCCTGATACCGGTGATTTCAACGATTCAAAACACGGCCGGAAAATCGAGGTGGTGATTGAAGATGCAGAAGCTTGCCCCAGGTATTCAGGATTGACTTTTACCGGCATTACTGTGAAGGAATCACCATCCTGGCTGAAAAACAGGCTCAATTCAGTTGGTCTTCGCCCGATCAATAACATCGTTGATATCACCAACTTCATCCTGATGGAACTGGGTCAACCATTGCATGCATTCGATGCCGACCAGGTCAAAGGAGATAAAGTAATTATTAAAAAATTCCCGGGATCGAAGAAGTTTATCACCCTGGATGAAGTGGAACGGGAAGTTACCGGGCAGGATCTGATGATCTGCAATTCCGAAACCCCTATGTGCATAGCTGGCGTTTTTGGCGGAATGAATTCGGGTGTTACTTCAGCCACTACCTCGGTGTTCCTGGAGAGCGCATTTTTCAACCCACGCAGCATCCGGAAAACGGCACGGTACCATGGACTGCAAACGGATGCTTCTTTCCGGTTTGAACGCGGAGCTGATATCAACATCACAGTTTATGCACTCAAGAGGGCAGCTTCGCTGATCCGGGAAATCGCCGGAGGTGAGATCGCAAGCGGAATTGTGGATGTTTACCCGCACCCCAAGGAACCTACACTTATTTTCTTGTCATTTGCGCATCTTGACCGCCTCATCGGGAAAATACTTGACAGGGAAATCGTAAAAAATATTCTTTCATCCTTGGGAATTAACGTTCTTTCTACTTCAGATGAGGGCTTGAAAATGGAGATTCCTTCCTATAAGATTGATGTAACCAGGGAAGCTGATGTGATCGAAGAGATCCTGCGAATTTACGGGTACAACAACATTGAGTTCTCCTCGGCGATCCGTTCCTCTATCTCCTATTCTCCCAAACCGGACCCTGAAAAAATAAAGAACGGGATTTCGGATTATCTCTGTGCAAATGGCTTCAGCGAGATCATGAACAATTCACTGACGCGTTCATCCTATTACGAAGGCAATCCTGCTTATCCTGTCGAACATAATGTCAGGATCCTGAATCCCCTCAGCAGGGATCTGGATGTAATGCGCCAGACACTGCTTTACGGAGGACTTGAGACCCTTGTGTATAACCAGAACCGGAAAATCGCCGACTGTAAATTGTTTGAATTCGGAAATTGTTACGCACTTTATCCCAATCCAAAGGATAAAACCCCGCTTGATAAGTACAAGGAGGAAGACCATCTGGCCGTTTTTCTGACAGGAAGGGCGCAGAAAGAAAACTGGAACGCATCAAGCCGGAAAGTTGACCTCTATGATTTAAAAGGTTTTGTAAATACGATTCTTCTTCGTGCCGGTATTCCTTCTTCCTCATTGGAAACTGGTTCCGACACTTCCGAAATTTTCAGCCAGGGCCTGGCGTACACGATGGGGAACGGAACATTAGTCACCCTGGGCGCTCTTTCCCAGGCATTGTTGAAAAAATTTGATTTCCGGCAGGATGTTTTTTATGCAGATTTCAACTGGAGCCTCCTATTTAGTAACCTGAAAGCCGGTGATAAACCCGTTGCCGAACTGCCGAAATTCCCGGAAGTTCGCAGGGACCTTGCATTGCTGCTGGATCATTCTGTTTTGTATGCTGAGATAGAGAAACTGGCCTTTGCAACCGAAAAGAAGGTACTGAAGGAAGTCGGGTTGTTTGACGTATATGAAGGGGAAAAGATAGAAGTTGGTAAAAAATCCTATGCTTTGTATTTTATCTTACAGGATGATCAGAAAACTCTCACAGATGAAGAGATCGATAAAGTCATGAACCGGTTGATCAAGGTTTATACGGAAAGATTAAATGCACGGGTCAGGTAAAAAGTGAATCATAAACAACTAAAAATAATTTACAGGATGGAAAAAGAAATTACGCGGTATTCCGTCAGCCCTTCCGGGGAAAAATTCAGGGTGCCTAAAAAACAGGATTATGATAAAGAACTGAAACGGATAAATGATCTGGTGGGCAAAGCCAGGACAGAAAAGAAAGAAATCGTTGTCGTGATGGGGCTTGGTTTTGTTGGTGCCGTGATGGCAGCCATTGTTGCCGACACGAAAGACAAGAAAGGAAAACATTCCAAATTAGTGATCGGATGCCAGCGGCCGAGTGCCCGGAGCTACTGGAAAATCCCTATGATCAACCAGGGGCTAAGCCCGGTCAAGGCAGAAGATCCCGAAGTGGGCCAGCTTATACAGAACTGCGTCAAAAAATCAAAAACGCTTGTCGCAACCTATAACAGCGATGTTCTGCAGTTTGCCGATTGTGTTGTGGTGGATGTACAATGCGATTTTTCAAAGAAAGAAGTTGGGAATATGAAGTCCGGAACCGCCGATATGGCAGCACTGGAAGATACTATACGTACGATCGGCGAGAAAATCCTACCCGAATGCCTGGTTTTGATCGAAACCACGGTGGCACCAGGAACCACGGAATTTGTTGCGTGGCCGATCCTGAAAAAAGCATTTGTGAAAAGAGGGATCCATCAGATTCCATTGCTGGCCCATAGTTTCGAACGGGTGATGCCTGGAAAGCAATATGTTGCATCCATCCGGGATTTCTGGCGCGTATGCTCGGGTTGCGAAGAAATTGCCAAGAAACGTGTGGAGAAATTTCTTCACGAGGTGCTGAATACGAAGGATTTTCCGCTAACGGTGATGGACCGGCCCATTGAATCGGAAACCACCAAGATCGTGGAAAATTCGTACCGTGCAACCATCCTCGCTTTTCTGAATGAATGGAGCCTTTTTGCGGAACGAAACGGTGTTGACCTGATCAAGGTGATCAATGCGATCAAGATGCGCCCCACGCATAGCAATATGATCTTTCCTGGCCCCGGAATCGGGGGATATTGTTTGCCCAAAGATGGCGGGCTGGGATATTGGGCATACAAGCACATTCTCGGCTTTGAAGATGGGGATAAAATATTCCAGATCACACCCGTTGCGATTGATATCAACGATACCCGGGCACTGCATGTTGCTGAGCTCACACGCGATGCCTTGCGCAACATGGGCCGGTACATTGCCGGCGCGGAGGTGCTGCTTTGCGGTGCCAGCTACCGGCAGGATGTGGGCGATACCCGTTACAGCGGAAGTGAAATGGTGGTGCGTAAACTGACAGAGATGAGTGCCGAGATCCGGATCCATGATCCTTATGTGGATCATTGGTACGAACTTGAAGACCAGGATGAATATCCTGCACCGGGACATTCATGGAAACGCTTTTTCAGGAACCAGGAACAGCTTAAGAATACAATTGTTCAGAAGGACTTGAAAAAAACAATAAAAGGCGTTGAAGCCTTGATCCTGGCAGTTCCGCATGCCCCTTACTTAAAGCTGAAACCGGAGGATATCGTAAATTGGGCAGGAGGGCCGATTGCCGTCATTGATGCATATGGCATTCTTACCGATGAACAGATCCGGGCTTATTTCAGGTTGGGATGTGAAGTAAAAGCCCTTGGAAGAGGACATCTTGCGAGGCTCAAGCGGGAAGTGAAGGAGAAGGGGAAGTAAAAATTTCGTAATTTTACATCAGTCAAAATCATTCAAATGGATATTCTGTCAATAAAGCAAAGGTTTGGGATCATCGGGAATTCGGTTTTACTCGATCGGGCCATCGACATTGCAAGACAGGTAGCTACGACAGATATTACCGTACTGGTTTCCGGCGAAAGCGGGACAGGCAAGGAGTTTTTCCCCAAGATCATCCACCAGCTCAGCTCCAGGAAACACGGGCCTTACATTGCCGTGAACTGCGGGGCCATCCCTGAAGGGACCATCGATTCGGAACTTTTTGGCCATGAAAAAGGATCATTTACTGGCGCCCATGAAGCACGAAAAGGGTATTTTGAAGTGGTCAACGGGGGAACGATCTTCCTGGATGAAGTAGCCGAACTTCCGCTATCTACGCAGGTTCGATTGCTCAGGGTTTTGGAATCCGGGGAGTTCATGCGGGTGGGTTCGTCAAAAGTCCTGAAGACCAATGTCCGGGTTGTTGGGGCTACAAACATCAACATCCCTGATGCCATCAACACAGGGAAATTCAGGCAGGATCTGTATTACCGTCTGAGTACGGTACCCATTTCCGTGCCGGCACTCAGGGAGAGAAAAGAAGACATCTACCTCCTCTTCCGGAAATTCGCATCCGATGCAGCGGAGAAATACCGGATGCCGGCCATCCTGTTGGATGAAGAAGGACAACGTTTGCTCACCAACTATCGCTGGCCCGGTAATATCCGGCAGTTGAAAAATATCACAGAACAGATCTCCATCATTGAGAATACACGGAACATTTCTGCCGAGACCCTTGCTAAATATATTCCCCTTCCTCAAAATAATGACCTCCCGATGCTTTACAAGGGTGATGATTCAGGGCATTTCTCTGAACGGGAATTGCTGTATAAGGTACTGTTTGATATGCGCAAGGATGTAAATGACCTGAAACAGCTGGTCATGAACCTGATGAAAAACGAATCGGCTACTGAATCGTTTGGGGAAAATTCGCACATCATCAAGCGCCTCTATAAGGATTTCCAGGATGTCAATGAACAACAAGAACCTATCATTGTGCATGCACCGGATAAATCCATGGACGAACCCATCCAGGAACCGGAAGAAATAGAAGAATCACTCTCACTTGTAAAAAAAGAAATTGACTTTATCCGGAGAGCCCTTCAGAAACACGAAGGAAAAAGGAAAGATGCAGCCCGGGAACTGGGCATCTCTGAACGGACACTATACCGGAAAATCAAGGAATACGACATTGAGTAAAACCCCATTTCCAATTATTTTTTAACGATAATCATCCTAAAAATATACTTTGAATAGCTTATCGGACAAACCCATCAGGAAAATAGTGAACCGGATAACCTGGTACCTGTTTTTCTTTCTTCTGCTGGCCCAGAACTCCTGCAGGATGAGTTATTCTTTTACCGGAGCTTCGATCTCACCCGATGTAAAAACTGTTTCCATTCAATACTTTGCAAATAATGCATCCCTCGTAGTACCTACCCTCAGCAGGGTTTTCACGGATGCATTAAAGGATTATTTCACCTCCCAGACAAACCTGATTCTGGTTGACAGGAACGGTGACCTGAACCTTGAAGGAGCCATCACGGGTTATTCGGTTCAGCCGATTGCAATCCAGGGAAATGAAACGGCTGCCCAAAACCGCCTGACGATCTCCGTAACAGTAAAATTCACTAATAAAAAGAACGAGAAGCAGGATTTCGAAAATAAAACTTTTAGCCGTTTCGGGGATTACAATAGTTCACTAAACCTGGCTACGGTGCAGGATCAGCTGATCAAGGATATCAACGACGCACTCATCCAGGATATCTTCAACCAGGCTGTTGTCAATTGGTGATCTATGAACCGTCAGGATTTTACCGGCTATATCCAGCATCCCAATACCCTCGATCCGGGAATGAAAGATGATCTCCGTAACCTGGCCGACCGTTATTCCTATTGTTCTTCCATCCAGGTATTGTATACCTTTCTTCTCTATATAGCCAATGACCACGAAGTTAATTTCCAGCTGAAGAAGGCGGCGGCTTATGCGGCCAGCCGGAAAAAGCTGAAGGAACTGATGGATACGATAACGATCCTGGAAACTGCTACCGTTGATTCTCACAAGGTAATTGAAAGCGCACCGGTCGTTGCTGAAAGTAAGGGACATGAAGCCATCATTTACCAGCCGGAAAGATTAATCCCTGAACCCGAAGAACCTGTTCTCAGCCAACCCGTAATACTCTATGAACCTACTGTAATCACTGCAAAGGATGAGCTGATGGGACGGGTAAGGAAAAGGCTTGCAGAGATTGCGGCAGAAAAACATCTTAAGGTTTCGGCAGAAAAACCTGAAGATACGCCGGCAGCCATGGAACAAACTGGAGATCTCAGAACGGATTTCTTGTCAAAGGAAGAGATCATTGAAAAGTTTATCCGGGAAGAACCCAGGCTCACGCAACCCAAAGCCTCTTTTTTCAGGTCTTCCGAATATGCGGTGAAGAGTAATCTCGACGATACCGATATTGTTAGCGAGACCCTGGCAAGGTTATACCTGGAACAGGGAAATACCACAAAAGCCAGGATGGTTTATGAGAAATTAAGTTTGCTTTTTCCGGAAAAAAGCAGTTACTTTGCAGCCCAAATTGAAAAAACAAGCAACAAATGATCCCTTGCAGGAACAAGTCCAGATATTCATAGTTAATAGAAAAGGTTTATGGGCATTTACATCTTAGTATCCGTTTTGATTCTTATCACTTGTGTCTTATTGGTTTTGATCGTCCTGGTTCAGAATTCAAAAGGAGGAGGCCTTGCTTCCAATTTCCAATCTTCCAACCAGTTTATGGGTGTCAGGAAAACCGCAGATTTCCTCGAAAAAACAACCTGGACACTGGCTGTTATTTTACTGGTGCTGAGCCTTTTTTCCATTCTGATTATCCCGAAGAACCAGGGAGTCGTTAAAACCCAGGAAAGCGAGTTGCAAAAACAGATCAACAATACGAAAACACAGCCTTCAAAGGATTTCCAGGTACCTCCTGCCAAGAAATAAACAGGGATAAGGGAAGGCCCGAATTAAGGTGTCAGAATGTCATACTGTTCTGACATTTTTTTTACCACCCTTCTTTCTTCTGAAATATTGTCTCATTTCAATCCTGAAAATTCATTTGGCATAATATCTGACAGATACCGATATCAATATTCAATCGAATCTTTTTTAATGTTTAACTTAAAAATAATCGTTTATGGCAAAATTGAAGATTAAACCTTTGGCTGACCGCGTTTTAATTGAACCAGACGCCGCCGAGGAAAAAACCGCAGCAGGTATTATTATCCCCGATACCGCAAAAGAAAAACCCCAGAAAGGCACTGTTGTTGCAATTGGTACTGGTAAAAAAGATGAACCTATGACTGTGAAAGTGGGAGATTCGGTTCTGTATGGTAAATATGCCGGTACTGAACTCACCATTGGTGGGACAAACTATCTGATCATGCGCGAATCTGATGTCGTTGCAATCGTATAATTTTTAAGGAATCATCAAAAATCAATTCTAAAAAAGAAAGAAATTATGGCAAAAGATATTATTTTCAATATTAAGGCAAGAGAAGCATTAAAGAAAGGTGTTGATGAACTTTCGAATGCCGTTAAAGTGACACTGGGACCCAGTGGACGAAATGTGATCATTGATAAGTCGTATGGTTCGCCGGTGATTACCAAAGATGGCGTTACCGTGGCAAAGGAAGTTGAACTGAGTAATCCGGCTGAGAACATGGGCGCCCAGATGGTGAAGGAAGTAGCTTCCAAAACCAGTGAACTGGCAGGCGATGGAACCACAACCGCCACCGTTCTTGCACAGGCTATTTTCACAACCGGTCTCAAGAACGTAACTGCCGGAGCCAACCCAATGGATCTGAAAAGAGGCATTGACAAAGCAGTGGCAGAAGTCATCTCTTCCCTGAAAAAACAAACGAAAAAGATCGGCGACAGCATTGAAAAGATCGAGCAGGTGGCTTCCGTTTCAGCCAACAATGATACATTCATCGGGAAGATGATAGCCGAAGCGATGACGAAAGTGAAAAAAGAAGGCGTCATCACCATCGAAGAAGCAAAAGGTATTGAAACGACTGTAAAAGTTGTTGAAGGTATGCAATTCGACCGCGGTTACATCTCTCCTTATTTTATCACGGATACTGAAAAAATGGAAGCCGTTTATGAAAATCCCTATGTCCTGATCTATGACAAAAAGATCTCGGTCATGAAGGACCTGCTTCCTCTGCTTGAGAAGGTTGTTCAAACGAGCCGTCCGCTCATCATCATCTCTGAAGATGTAGAAGGAGAAGCTCTGGCTACCCTGGTGGTAAACAAAATCCGTGGTTCGCTGAAAGTTGCTGCCATTAAGGCTCCGGGCTTTGGTGACCGGAGAAAAGAAATGCTGGAAGACATAGCAGTTCTGACCGGAGGAATGGTGATTTCCGAAGAAAAAGGTTATAAACTCGAAGATGCAACGCTTCAGTATCTGGGCGAAGCTGAAAAAATAACGATCGACAAGGACAATACAACGATTGTAAGCGGTAAGGGCAAGAAATCGGATATCGAAGGAAGGGTGAACCAGATCAAAGCACAGATTGGTACTACAACTTCCGATTATGATAAGGAAAAATTACAGGAACGCCTGGCTAAACTGGCCGGGGGAGTAGCAGTGATCTATGTTGGTGCAGCCAGCGAAGTTGAAATGAAAGAAAAGAAAGACCGTTTTGATGATGCACTGCATGCAACACGTGCTGCTATTGAAGAAGGAATCATCCCCGGTGGTGGTGTAGGATATATTCGTGCCATTGCTGCGATCGAAAAAATGAAAGGCGACAATGACGATGAAACAACCGGCATGATGATCATCAAAAGAGCACTGGAAGAACCGTTACGCCAGATCGTCGAAAATGCAGGTCTGGATGGCGCCGTTGTTTTACAGAAGGTGAAAGAAGGGAAAGACGATTTCGGATACAATGCCCGTACTGAAAAATATGAGAATTTACTCAAATCCGGTGTGATTGATCCGACCAAGGTGGCCCGCGTAGCACTTGAAAACGCAGCCTCTATCGCCGGAATGTTGCTGACTACCGAATGTGTCATTGCTACCCGTAAGGAAGAAAAAGAACCCAAGATGCCTATGGGCGGTGGTGGGTACGGTGGAGGAATGGGTGATATGTATTAATCATTTTTTTACTTTACTTGAAAAGACCCCGGTTCCTCCGGGGTTTTTTGTTTGTCTTAACCACTCATTTCAGTGTTCGCAGCACTGGACGGATATAAAGGCTTACCGGTTAATAAGTTCCTGCAATAAAGGCAGAAATATTTCGTAATTAATGATAATATTGTGTCCTCATTTTCCAAGAAAAGGCTGTATGAACCGTATAATCAATGTTTTATTTTTCTTTCTCCTAACAGGGATTTGCTATTCACAAACAAATCCACCAGCTTCTAAACTCCCCGTTGATCCTGAAACGAAACTGATCCAGTACAGGGAAACAGTCACCCAGGATGGAACCAAAGATGTACTCTATGACCGCGGCGCTGAATGGCTCCGTTCATACTATCTGAACCCGGGCAGTGTTACGAAAGTCCAGGATAAGGTGAACGGGAAGATCGAAGGAACCGGCCGATTGCGGCTTTATTTTTTTGATTCCAACAATACCCGGACTGACGCAGTAATGGTCTATTATGATCTTCACCTTGAATTCAAAGAGAGCAAATATCGGTATACTCTGACAAATTTTACCCTCAAAGGCACATCCAGAATCCCACTTGAAAAATGGCTGAACAAAAATGACCCTGCCTACAACCCGCAGATGGAAAACTACCTTTACCAGGTGGATACCACCATGCAGAACCTGGTTGTCAAGTTGAAAGAAGGCATGAAGCCAAAAGTGATAAAGAAAGATGAATGGTAGAAAAAGCAGATATCCGTTCCCTTTCCCTTGCGGAAATTGAGAATTTCTTCCGCGAAAAAAATGAGAAACCTTTCCGTGCAAGGCAGGTATATGAATGGATCTGGAAAAAGACCTGTCTTTCCTTCGATGAAATGACCAACCTTTCCAGGGAGAACCGTCAACTGCTTACCACACATTTTTGTTTTCCGGTTTTACAGGAAGAGAAAGAACTCCATGATCCTGACGGGACGGTGAAATTTACTTTCCGTCTTCCCGATCATGAGTTGGTTGAAAGTGTCCTGATCCCTGCAGATAACCGCACCACCGCGTGCATTTCTTCACAAGCAGGTTGTGCCCTGGCCTGCCGGTTCTGTGCTACCGGGATGCTGGGATTCCGGAGAAACCTTACTTTCACCGAGATATTCGACCAGGTCGTGTTGCTCAACCGCCAGTCGGAGAAGTACCATGGCAAGCCCTTGTCAAATATCGTTTATATGGGCATGGGCGAACCGCTGATGAACTATGAGGAGGTGCTGAAGTCCATCGAAAAAATCACCTCGGAAGAATCGCTCGGGATGTCGCCGCAACGAATCACAGTTTCAAGTGTCGGAATACCGGACATGATCCGGAAGATGGCGGACGACAAATGCCGGTTTCATTTTGCATTGTCGTTGCATGCTGCAATCAATGCTAAAAGAGACCAGATCATCCCCATCAATAAAAAACATCCATTACTGGAACTGACAGCAGCGCTGAAATATTACCATGCAAAGACCGGCAAGCGTTTCACCATCGAGTACATCCTTTTCAAGGACTTTAACGACAGCCTTGAAGATGCTAAGAATCTGGCTGTCTTCTGTAAAAGTTTCCCGGTAAAGATCAACCTCATCGAATATAACCCTGTGGAGAAAAGCGGGTTTTTGCAGAGCACTCCAGAAAAAACCCGGGCATTCAGGGAATTCCTGGAGAATAAAAACATGGTCATCAATGTCAGGAAAAGCCGGGGTACAAATATCGATGCTGCCTGTGGCCAGTTGGCCCTTAGCGATACTATAAACCGGCAGAATGAAAAAACGAATTTTCCGAAAAAATGAATCATTATGGAAAAACAAGATCTGGAATTTAGAGGAAATATTGTTGATGTGGTTGGCGAGAGGATCTTCAAAGGTATTGTCACCGTGAGGGATTCGAAGATCGCAGCGATAAGGGAGGAGGATAACGAAGAAAACGTGTATATACTGCCTGGTCTCATCGATGCCCATATCCACATCGAAAGCTCCATGCTGGTTCCCTCCGAATTTGCAAGGTTGGCCGTCGTGCATGGAACCATTGGTACAGTATCCGATCCGCATGAGATCGCCAATGTTTTGGGGATGAGCGGAGTTAGGTTCATGATCGAAAACGGGAAAAAGGTACCCTTTAAATTTTATTTTGGAGCATCTTCCTGCATTCCGGCCACTGGCTTTGAGACAGCCGGCGGCAGTCTGGGTCTGGCGGAGCTTGATGAATTACTGAAATCGGATGATATCCTGTACCTTTCTGAGATGATGAATTTTCCGGGCGTCGTGAATGGAGATGAACAGGTTGCACAAAAACTTGCATTGGCAAAAAAGTACGGCAAACCGGTGGATGGACATGCACCTGGCCTGAGGGGTGAACTTGCTGAAAAATATGTTCAGGCCGGTATCACTACTGATCATGAATGCTACACCATGGAGGAAGCCGTTGAAAAGATCCGGTATGGCATGAAGATTTTGATCAGGGAAGGAAGTGCTGCCAAAAATTTTGAAGCGCTGGCTGGCCTGATAGCAGAATATCCCGAAATGGTCATGCTTTGTTCCGACGACAAGCACCCCAATGACCTGGTTTCGGGTCATATCAACCAGCTGGTGAAAAGAGCTTTCAGCCTGGGTTATGACAAAATGAAGGTGCTCCGGTGTGCCATATTCAACCCGGTAAAGCACTATCACCTGGACGTAGGTTTGCTTCAGCAAGGAGATGCTGCCGATTTCATCCTTGTGGATGACCTAGAGAATTTTACCATCCTCGCAACCTATATCAATGGCCGGAAAGTGGCTGAGGCTGGAAAAACATTGATCCCCTCTGTTACCGTATCTCCGGTAAATCAGTTTCATGCAAAACCGGTAAAAAGTGAAGATATTATTGTAAGGCCCGGGGGGAACAAGATTAGGGTTATGAAAGCCATCGACGGACAACTGGTGACGGGGGAGCTAATCGTCAATGCCCGGGTCGAAAATAACGAAGTCAAAACGGATCTTAATAACGACGTCCTGAAGATTGTAGTAATAAACCGGTATTTTCATGCGCCCCCGGCCATCGGGTTCGTCCAGGGCTTTGGCTTAAAATCGGGTGCAATCGCATCCTGCGTTGCCCACGACAGCCATAATATTATAGCGGTTGGAACCGATGATGAATCCATCGTGGCAGCAATCAACGCCATCGTCAGTTCGCAGGGAGGAATTTCCGTAGCTTCCGGGGATGAACTACTCGTTTTACCATTACCAGTTGCCGGGATCATGTCGGATGAGGATGGATATAAAGTGGCAGAGCTTTATCATATCCTGGATGAAAAGGTGAGAAAAAAGTTGAAAAGTTCTCTGAAAGCGCCTTTCATGACCTTATCATTTATGGCACTGCTGGTAATCCCCGACCTTAAGCTCAGCGATAAAGGATTGTTTGATGGGAAAAAGTTTTCATTTACTGAGCTTTTTGTAAAATAATTTAATATATCTACATATTTATTTTTATCTGATCTTTTTATTATATTTGCATCTTACTTTAATTGTTAAATAATTAACAACCGCAACTAACTCACATCCCCAATGAAAAAAGTAACATTAGACGTCGAGAAACTCGAACTGGCTGCCAGTAAATTAAGAGCAATTGCTCATCCCATGAGAATTGCCATCATTGATTTGCTTACTGTAAATCCTAAAATGACTGTTACCGAGATTTATGAATATCTGAATCTTGAACAGGCTTCTGCTTCTCATCATCTGAACATTTTGAAGAACAAAGGATTGCTTGACTCAAAAAGAGACGGGAAGATGATCTACTATTCCCTGAAATTTGAACATCTAACAGAAGTGATTGACTGTATCAATCGCTGCAGCGTTAATTAAAAGCAATCACTTTAGAGTTCCCAGGATTCGTCAATATCCCAGTTGGCGCGGACTTCGATTATTTTTTGGTAATACTGAACTTTTTCAGGCTGGAGTTTCCTGGAAAAGTTTCCTGTATCCCATCGGCCATTCCGGTTGCGGTCGAAAATGGCTTTGATTTTGTATTTTCCAGGGAAGAGATACTCAAATTTTACTTTTCCGGATGCGGAAATTATTTTCTGTTCCAAAACGATTTCTTTTTCATCCAGGAGTTGTATAAGATAATCGGAAGGAGCTTTGATGCTGAGCGTCATCTGGATTGATCCAAAATCCCTAAGGGAATGGGTTCGGAAAGAAACAACCAGAGAATCATTCGAACGGCCGTTGATAGACCGGAAGATCGAATCGGGGATGATCAGTCTGTAAGGGCGATCTTCTTTCCATTTGTAAGAAATCCGAAGTTTCCTTTTGAGTGAATCTGCAAAAGCCAGTTTTGGTCTTATGGTATCTTTGCCGTCCACCAGCAGGATCCTGGAAAGATCCTGTCCAGATAATGGATAGGAAAAAATGATCATGGGATCTCTTTTGAACTGATTAAGCCGGGCATCAGGCATATTAATGGTTAGTTGCAACTTCATTACTGGTGCAGCGCCTTTATCTCCTTTTCTTTTTTTCGGATTCTTCTTTTTAAGGTTGATCCTGGCGGTATCAAGGGTTTTATCCTTATCGACCAAACGAAGCATAAGAGAATCTTTCTCAGTGTTTTTTAACCACAAATAAACAGAATCCCTGGTGAAATTGAATTCCGGCATCATCCAACCTGAGACTGCAGGGAGATTCAAAGGGATAAATTCCGGCTTCACTACAGGAAACCGGTAAAAGATCCCGACCTGGCTTTCATTGACCATATCGGCTTTAAGGATTTTTTGAAAGGAATCAGATTCTTCAAACAGCAGTAAAGTATGGGCCGGTGTTAGTTGCTTTTTGATCCCGCCAGTATCTTTTTTCGGGATGAGTGAGTCACTCTTTGCGATGGAATCTTTTTTCAGGATTTCGGGTGTAGGAGGCATGACATAGATCCCTTTTACAAGACTGTCGCAGAAAGCGACTTTTTCATTTGGCAGGTTAAAAATGTTGTCACCGTTCATGTCCTTCAAGGCGAACAATAGTAACGGTACATCTCTCAGGTTCCTGAAAGTGAATTCGCCGGTCTCATTGGTTTTCGCCATGTAATAAGGCTTTACATGAAGCGGGAGAGAATCGAGGGGAAGGGTGTCATTTTCGTTAATATAAAGCATAGCAACCACATCTTTCTGCGGAACCTGGTCGAATGCATTGATGATCCTTCCCGACAAGCTTAGCGAGTCGATGTAGGAACCGGTTGAAAACGTATAGGCGAAATCATGCAGAACATTGTTTTCCGTCAGGTCTGAAATGGCATCCCCGAATCTGATGGAATAGGTCGTATTGGATTTCAGAGTGTCGGCCAGCTTGATGAGGATGGATTTTCCACGCAGCCGTATATCGGTATGAGGTAGTTTTGGAGGGGCAATATTGATCTGGTTGTTCTGGTCCTTCAGTTGAATGTATTCATTGAACGTGATACGGATATCTTTTTTATGAAAATGGGTGGTTAATAAAGGCGGGTCACATTCGGCCACTTTGGGCGGTGTAATATCTTTTGGGCCTCCTTCAGGAGTAACCGGATTGGCACAACGGCATAGGAAGATCAGGAAAAAAAAAGCGTAAAGAAAAGAACATTTCGATCGGATCACCTTGACAGGATTTGGTTTTAGGGAATGCCCGCACCAAATTTACCAAGGGTTTTTGTATAAATAAGCCAATTTTTATTATTTTTACACAGAAAATTCACAATTATCCGGAGAATGTAGCGTAACAACCAATCTGAACTTTTATGTCAGGGCACAATAAATGGTCAACCATTAAACGAAAAAAAGGTGCTTTGGATGCAAAGCGTTCCAAGGTTTTTTCCAAAATCATTAAGGACATCACCATTTCCGTGAAGGAAAATGGTCCCGACCCGGAACACAACCCGCGCCTGCGGCTTGCCATCGCCAATGCAAAAGGGGCAAGTATGCCGAAGGAGACGATCCAGCGTGCCATCAATAAAGGAGCTGACAAAGACGCCGCTGCCCTCATGGAGACTACCTATGAAGGAAAAGGCCCTCACGGGATTGCCATTTTCGTGGATGCCACTACAGATAATATCCAGCGAACCGTCAGCAATGTAAGGGCATATTTTAACAAACACGGCGGTGAACTTGGTAAAAATGGTTCACTGAACTATCTTTTTGACCGTAAGGGGATCTTTGTAATCCCCAAAGGAGAATTAAACCCGGAAGAATTCGAAATGGAAGTTATTGATGCCGGAGCCGAGGATATTGTTCTGGAAGACGATATGTTTACCATCGCGACGGCGATGGAGGATTTCGGGAACATGATGAAGAAACTGGAGCAATTGAACATTGAGCCTGAAAGTGCTTCTTTACAACGCATCCCTAAAACCACGGAAACACTGGATACCGATTCGGCAAGAAAAGTATTAAAACTGATCGATATCATTGAAGAAGATGAAGATGTTCAGAATGTTTACCACAACCTCACATTAACGGATGAGCTGATGGAAGAGCTGTAATTGGTGTTGAGGGAAATAAAAAAAGGCTGAATCGTGATGGGTCAGCCTTTTACTTTTGGAAACTTCGTTAGACCAGGCAAATAAACTGAACCAGATTCACATTCTTTGGAAGGGCCAGTTTCTTCCGGAGGCGGATACGGGAAATTTCCGTGCTTGGCGCCGTGATCTTAAGGATCTGTGAAATTTCCTTGGTGCTGAGATTCATGCGCAGCAGAGCACACAGCTTATGATCGTTGGGTGTAAGTTGCGGGAACTTTTCACGCAAACGGTCGAAGAACCCGGGATGGATTTTCTCAAAGTGAGCTTTGATCCGGTACCAGTCGTTCTCGAATTTTACATTCTCATCGATTGTTTTCAGGATTTTAACAAAATCACTTTTTAAAATGGCTTTTCCTTTTCTGAGGTAGCGGTTCACGTCTTTCCGGATCAACCCGATGATTTTATTCTTCTGGGAAATAAAAATGGAAGAAGTGGCAAGTTCGCGGTTGATGAGATCCATTTCTATTTGTTGTTTCTGCTTGTGCAGCTGGTTAACTTTGTGTTCTGCCTTGATTTTTTCCTGCAAGCGCATCTCAGTCTCTTTTTCCGCTCTTTTTCGTTGTTCCACTTCTTTCTGAAGGTCTGCGATCGCTTTTGCTTGCGAAAGTTCAAGGGTACGCTGGTAGTTGGAAAGTTCAATGGTCATCTTTAACTGTTCGATGTCAACCGGCTTAAAAACATAAGCGTAGGGTTTGATCGCAAAGGATTTGTTGAATGTTTCCGTTTTATCCATGGATGTAAGAAAAATGATCCCGCAATGGTGTTTTTCCGTGAGGATTTTTGCTGCCTCAATTCCATCCATTTCCCCTGCGAGTTTGATATCCATAAGGATGATATCCGGTGGCCTGCTATCAGCTGCCAGTGCATTGATCGATTCGATTGCCTTTTCCCCTTTTCCATCCATTCCCAGCACATCATAACCGAACTCGGTAAGGCGGTTTTTTAAATCATTGGCGATGATGATCTCATCCTCGACAATGTACAATTTGATTTTTCCCATTTTTTTCTTTTTAAGTTATGGAATTCAATGAACCTTTTTTAGGGAGAATATTTAAAATTTAAGATCAGAATCTGTGACAATATTATAGGTGTCGATGGCGATAACCAGTTCCTCGTTAGTGGGCATTACCATAGCGAGTATTTTTGATCCCGGACGGGTAACGATTAATTCTTTGCCCTTCAGCAATGAATTACGTTCATTATCATAATCAATACCCATGAATTCAAGCCCTTCCAGGATTTTACGGCGTGTTTCGATATCATTTTCCCCGATACCACCGGTGAATATGATAAGATCGACACCTCCCATCGCGGCAGCATAGGCCCCGATGTATTTTTTGACCCGGTAGGCAAACATGTCAAGTGCAAGGCGGCAACGAACATTTCCTTTTTCAGCGGCTGTCTCAACATCACGCATATCATAGGATATCCCTGAGATCCCCAACACCCCGCTCTTTTTATTGAAGAGGTTATTCGTATCTTTCATGCTCAGGTTATCCTTTTCTGCAAGATAAAGCAGTACTCCAAGGTCAACATCCCCGCTGCGGGTGCCCATCATCAGTCCTTCCACCGGAGTAAATCCCATGGAAGTGTCGATCGATTGCCCTTTCTTGATAGCGGCCACAGAAGATCCGTTCCCAAGATGACAGGTTATGATATTGATATTATAAAAATCCCTGCCAAGGTAACGGCATGCTTTCTGGCTGACGAATTTATGAGAAGTGCCGTGAAAGCCATACCTTCTTACTTTATACTTTTCATAGAGTTCATAAGGAACCGGATAAAGATAAGAGTAGGGAGGCATGGTTTGATGGAACGAAGTATCAAATACGGCGACCTGCGGAACATGGGGCAGGATGGCTTCAATGGATAAAATTCCTTTGAGGTTGGCGGGATTATGCAGCGGCGCCATCTCAATGCATTTTTCTATGTCCTTTTTAACGTTAGCCGTGATCTTTACACTGGTCTTGAAATTTTCTCCTCCGTGAGCAACCCGGTGCCCCACCGCAGCAATTTCGCTTTCATCCTGGATGACGCCAATCTCGGGATCCTTAAGCGTTCTGAGGATGAGGTTGATGCCAACCTGGTGGTCAGGTACGAACTGGGTGGTTTGATACTTGTCTTTTCCCGGAACCTGGTGCGTAAGCAAACTGCTCTCCAGCCCAATCCTGTCCAGTAATCCTTTGGCAAGCAGTTCATATTCTTTGCTCATGTCAATGAGCTGATACTTGATAGAAGAACTTCCGCAATTCAATACTAGGATTTTCATAGCTTCAATGCTATCAGTTAGTTATTATGTCGAGTGAATGATTTAGTTCTGTGGCCATGAACGCAATTGTTAGGGCGTACAAATGTAGAAAAAAAGAGTGTTGATTCCAAATTTCGGGATAAAAAATTATTTATAATCAATTTAGAAGGATAAGAAGGTCGACCACAGCGGTAGGATTTATTGTTCCGGCTTAATATCATCCTGTTAGGGCATAAAACGAATTTTATTTGGAATCAATTAAAATATAAGGCAGATGATTCATGAACCATCATATATCGTATTTTTGATTTCCGATCAATTATTTCCTCATGGCGCTGATAAATTCTGTTCTTTCCTGGCTGATGAAACAGAGAATCCATCAGATGGAGCTCTTCATGAAGTATCCTCATGAAGTACAGTTTGATTGGTTCATCCAATTGCTAAACCAGGCAAAAAATACCGAATGGGGACGCATTTACGATTTTAAATCCCTTAAACGGCCGGAAGAATTCAAGGCACGGGTCCCGCTTAACGATTATGAAACGATGAAACCTTATATTTTAAGGTTGCGTAAAGGGGAACAGAATATCTTGTGGCCTTCAGAAATCAAATGGTTCGCAAAATCATCCGGAACCACCTGCGAAAAAAGCAAATTCATCCCCGTAAGTGAAGAAGCCCTCGAAGAATGTCATTTTAAAGGGGGAAAAGACTTGCTTTCAATCTATTTTAACAACCATCCTGACGCACTGCTTTTCGATGGGAAAGGCATTGCTATGGGTGGAAGCAGCCAGGTTACTGAGATCAATGCTGAGTCTTTCTATTATGAAGGTGATCTTTCAGCGATCATTATCCAGAACTTACCTTTTTGGGTGGAATTCAGGCGAACACCCAATCTTTCCATTGCCCTGATGGATGAATGGGAGAACAAGATTGAGAAAATGGCCGTCGCCACGATCAACCATGATGTTACAAGTGCATCCGGCGTTCCTTCCTGGACCCTGTTATTGTTCAGAAGAGTGCTGGAGATAACCGGGAAATCAAACATTCTTGAAGTCTGGCCGCGATTTGAGTTGTTTATCCACGGAGGGGTGAATTTTGTTCCATACCGGGAACAATTCAATCAACTTCTGCCATCCCCTAAGGTGAATTACCTTGAAACCTACAATGCCTCCGAAGGGTTTTTTGGGATCCAGGACCGAGATCGTGCGGATGATATGCTTTTAATGCTGGATTACGGGATCTATTATGAATTTCTTCCCATCGATCAGCTGGGATCGGATCATCCGGAAACCCTCTCCCTGGAAAAGGTGGAAACAGGGGTGAATTATGCCCTTGTGATTTCAACGAATGCCGGTTTATGGCGTTATCTTATTGGCGATACGGTCACATTCACTACATTGAATCCATACAGGATCAAGATCTCCGGAAGGACCCGGAGCTTTATCAATGCTTTTGGAGAGGAAGTGATCATGGATAATGCGGAAAAAGCCCTTGCCGTTGCTTGTGAAAAATGCCAGGCCATTGTTTCGGAATATACCGCCGGCCCTGTTTATTTTGACCAGGAAAAACGGGGCGCCCACGAATGGCTCATCGAGTTTGAGCAGGAACCAGGCGATCTCGGCTTTTTTATCAACACCCTCGACAATGCCCTGAAATCATTGAATTCAGATTATGAGGCAAAAAGATATCACGATATGATTTTGGGGGAACCTATAATCCGGGTGATGCCTAAAAACACTTTTTATTCCTGGCTGAAATCCAAAGGGAAACTGGGGGGCCAGAACAAAGTACCACGACTGTCGAACGACCGGAAATACATTGAAGAAATTTTGGGTATGCAGAAACCTATGTGAATAAGTTATTATTAACATTTCTGCTGACGTGTGACTTTTTTCTGTATGTTTGAAATGTAATAGAAAATAGGAATTATGCATATTGCTATCGCTGGAAATATCGGATCCGGAAAGACAACGTTGACCGGACTACTGGCCAAACATTTCGGTTGGGCGCCTCATTATGAAGATGTGGATACGAACCCCTACCTGAACAGTTTTTATGAAGACATGCAGCGCTGGTCGTTCAACCTGCAGATCTATTTTCTGAATTCGCGTTTCCGCCAGGTCGTTGAGATTCGCAAATCGGGGACCACGGTGGTACAGGACCGTACAATCTATGAAGATGCCCACATTTTTGCACCTAACCTGCATTCCATGAACCTGATGAGTACACGGGATTTTGAAAATTATTCCTCTCTTTTTTCCCTGATGAGTTCCTTTATCCTGGCTCCCGACCTGCTCATATACCTGCGTGCCAGCGTTCCTACACTCGTAAACCAGATCCAGAAACGAGGCCGGGAATATGAAAATGCCATCCGGCTGGATTACCTGAAAGGGCTGAACGAACGGTATGAAAACTGGATCTCAGGATATGACCTCGGAAAGTTACTGATCATCGAGGTTGACAATATGAACATTGCCGAGAATCCTGAACACCTGGGCAACGTCATTGAACGTATCAATGCAGAATTGCACGGACTTTTTTAATTCCATGAAAATACTTGGGGTGATACCGGCCCGTTACGGCTCCAGCCGCTTTCCGGGGAAGCCGCTGGCGAATATCCTGGGGGAACCCATGATCCAGAGAGTATATGAACAGGCCAAAAAATGCCTTCTCCTGGATGACCTTATCGTCGCTACCGATGATGAAAGGATTGCCTCCTGCATACGATCTTTTAACGGGAACGTGATGATGACGCCGGAAACCCTTGACAGCGGAACCGAAAGATGCAATGCCGTTGTAAAGAATTTCCCTGGGGAAGCACAATTTGATGTTGTGATCAATATTCAGGGAGATGAACCCTTCATTGACCCGCAACAGATCTCGCAGCTGGCCAGGTGTTTCCGTTCTGCAGAGGTGACCATCGGAACGCTGGTAAAAAAGATCACTCAACGGGATGACCTTATCAATCCCAATGTGGTAAAAGTCGTTTTTGATAAAAATTATAAGGCCCTCTATTTCAGCCGGCATCCCATTCCCTATTTCCGGGGAAATGAACCCATGGATTGGCTGAACGGAACCAATTATTACAAACATATCGGGATCTATGGTTACCGTACCGGAATTTTAAAAAGCATTACGCAGCTTCCAGTTTCTCCACTCGAAAAAGCAGAATCACTGGAACAACTCCGTTGGCTCGAGAATGGCTATCCTATATATGTTAAAGAAACTGATTATGAGAGTATTGCCATCGATACCCCCGGTGATTTATTAAAAATTACGAACATTTCCTGACAGGTTGTTCCTGTTTTTTATATCTTAGCAGATCCGGGAGAAGGTAGATTTCTACAGTACTATCATTAAAAGAATGAAAATAAACGTCGTAAAATACATATCTGAACTTTTATACCGGCACGATTGCGTGATCATACCCGGATTCGGGGGATTTATTGGGAATTATTCCCCTGCCATGATCAACCCGGTGTATCATACTTTTTATCCCCCGTTTAAATCCCTGCTCTTTAACATCCATCTGAAACAGAATGATGGCTTACTGGCTTCCTGTATATCCCAGGCCGAGCAGATTCCCTATGAACATGCCATGGATCTGATCCGGATGATGCTGGAGGAGTGGAACCGGGAACTGGAAAACGGGCAGGAACTTGTCATTGAAAAAATAGGCAAGATCGTAAAAGAAACAGATGACATCCTTCAGTTTGAACAGGATCCATCCTTTAATTATTTGCCGGAGGCCTTTGGCCTGACTACCTTGGTCTCGCCAGCGATCCGGCGGCCGGGAATGCAGGATAAGCTGGAAAAAAAGCTCGATCGTTATATTCATGCTCCTTCGGGGAAACCAGGGAAATTGACACGAACGCTGAAGTGGGCGGCAGTAATGGCGCTTCCGGTGGGACTTGCTGTTTACCTCAGTATTACAAATATTGATCAGATCCGGAGTTTCCACGAAAATTACACCAGTTTTCTCTTTTCCAATTCGACTCCGGTATTAAAAAAGACCGTTGAATCCCCAAAGATTCTTCTTCCTTCAAAAAAATCCGGGAATCCTGTTCAAAAAATGGCCGTCGCAGTTCAGTCGTCACCTGCCGTCCCGGTAATACAAGTCGTAAAACCTGAGGCCCGGGAAACTGCTGATCTATCTGCAAAAAAACCTTATGCAATCATTGTAGGAGCTTTCCGGTTCCGGGAAAATGCAGATAACATGGTTGCAAAACTGAAACAGGAAGGATACGATGCAGGGATCTTTGACACGACCACTACAGGTTTGTTCAGGGTCAGTGTCGGGACTTTCGATAGCAGGGATGATGCAATCGGACAACTTGCAATGATCCGCTCCGGCAATTATTCTTCGGCCTGGTTGCTGTCCAAATAATAACTTCTGTGGCCAAAAAGAAGCTGATTCATTTTCAGGAAAACCTCACATTTCCTCATCTCCTCCAGCCCGGCTATCACGAAATTGAAAAAAGTTTTCGATTGTCTTCCTGCTGGGGAAAAGACTTTTTCTTCAACACGAACCCCATCATCCTTGAACTGGGATGCGGAAAAGGAGAATATACAGTCGGGCTGGCTGAGAAATATCCCCAAAAAAATTTCATTGGTATCGACTTCAAAGGTGCCCGGTTGTGGCGGGGTGCCAGAAATGTTCATGAAATGGGAATGAAAAATGTTGCCTTTATCCGGACCCAGGTCGACCATGTGAATAAATTTTTTGGTCCGGGAGAAGTATCCGAAATCTGGATCACCTTTCCCGATCCGCAGCTTCACAAGGAAAGAAAACGCCTTACAGCACCCGTTTTTCTTGACCGGTACAAGGTCCTTCTGGGCCCGAAAGGCATTCTTCACCTGAAGACTGATGACCTGGAATTCAACAATTACACGCTGAAAATCATCGGGCAATATCGTCACTCGCTTTTATTTTCCACCAACGACCTTTATCACTCCGGATTTTCGGAAGATGCTATATCCATCCGGACTTATTATGAAATGATGTGGCTGGAGGTTGGTAAAAAAATTTGTTATATCAAGTTTAAACTGAATTGCACATGAGAAAATGGACTGTTTTTATCCTGCTGACATTTACCGTTAACTTTTCGCTTATTGCAGAAGAAGGGATGTGGATCCCGGTGTTATTGCAGCAATTTAATATTAAACAGATGCAGGATATGGGGCTGAAGCTTACGGCCGAGGATATTTACAGCATCAACCATTCCTCCCTGAAGGATGCCATCGTTCAATTTGGCGGCGGATGCACGGCAGAGATCGTTTCTCCGAATGGATTGATCCTGACAAACCACCATTGCGGTCTTGGATCCATACAGCGACTCAGCAGTCCGCAGCACGATTACCTGGCCGATGGTTTCTGGGCAAACTCATTCGGGGAAGAACTTCCCTGCCCGGGACTGACAGTCACGCTCCTCATCCGGATGGAAGAAGTGACCGGGAAAGTTCTGCAAAATGTTACGGATGAAATGCCCGAATTCCAGCGAATGCAGATCATCAGACAAAATATTACCGTAATCGAAAAAGAAGCCATCACCGGTACTTCTTACGAGGCAAAAACCCGGTCGTTTTATTATGGAAACCAGTACTATTTGTTTATAACCGAGGTTTTCAAAGATATCCGGCTGGTTGGGGCGCCCCCTTCAGGTATCGGACAATTTGGCGGAGATACAGACAACTGGATGTGGCCCAGGCATGGAGGCGATTTCTCGGTTTTCCGCATCTATGTAAACAGCAATAACCATCCGGCAGAATATTCCAAAGACAATATTCCGTATCAGCCGAAAAAATTCCTTCCTATATCGCTGAAAGGCTACCAAAAGGGCGATTTTACCTTTGTTTTCGGATACCCGGGATCTACCCGAGAATACCTGACATCTTTCGGTGTCGACCTGATCGCTAACCAAGAGAATCCGATCCGGATCAACCTTCGTCAGCAACGTCTCGATATCATCAATAAGGCAATGAACGAAAGCAAACAGGTGCGAATTCAATATACTTCAAAACACCAGGGAATTGCCAATGGTTGGAAAAAAATGATAGGAGAAACAAATGGCATTAAGAAAATCAATGCCATCGAAAAGAAAAAGACTTTTGAAAAAAAGTTTCAGGATTGGGCGGATTCGTTATATGCTACCCGACATCCAGTATCCCTGCCTGTCCGACAGGCAGGCGGCATCCAACATCAGTCTTATAATACCCTCCTGAATGAATTTACTCTGACCTATACCAACTTCAAACCGATTGATGTGGCTTCGATCTACCTGACAGAGGCCGGAATGGGAATCGAGATCGTAAGGTTCGCCGATGGATTCGCTGAACTTGTGAAAAAAAGCAAGGACAAAAAAACGAAGCCGGAAGATATTTCGAAGTCGCTGCAGAAACTGAAAAGTACAGCCAGAGGATTCTATAAGGACTACCAGCTGGCGATCGACCGGCAGGTATTTGAGGCGATGTTAAAAGAAATGATGGAAAAAATGGATGCAAAATTTCTTCCGAAGGTTTGCCAGGAGATTGAAAAAAAATATCACAGGAATTACACCTTGATCACAAAAAATTACTTCGATCATTCCTTTCTTTCTGATTCTGCGAAACTCTTCCGGTTTCTCAGTACATATAAGGTATCCAAATTCAAGAAGCTGGAGAAAGATCTATTGTATAATTTTAGTGAAAGCATTTACATTCGATATACAAAGGATGTCAATCCGCAGACTCGGAAATTCAATTCAGAGATCGACAGTCTGCAAAGGATTTATATGGCAGGACAGATGGAAATGGGGAAACGCAGGTTCTACCCGGATGCAAATTCAACTCTTCGCATAGCTTATGGAAATGTGGATGGATTCCGGGCTGCCGATGCTGTGAGCTACAATTATTTTACGACCAGTAAAGGAATTCTTGAGAAAGAAGATCCGACTATTTATGATTACACGGTTCATCCGAAGTTAAAGAAATTATTCACCGACCGGGATTTTGGTTCCTATGGCGACAAAGATGGTTCTCTCCACATCGCCTTTACGGCAACCAATCATACGACCGGCGGGAATTCGGGCAGTCCGGTTCTGGATGCCAACGGTTACCTCCTCGGCCTGAATTTCGACCGAAACTGGGAAGGAACCATGAGCGACCTGATGTATGACCCGGATCTGTGCAGGAACATTACGCTCGATATACGGTATTGCCTTTTTATCATCGATAAGTTTGCAGGAGCCCAGCGGCTGATCAATGAAATGAAGATTATAAATTAACAGGTTTCCGGATCAGATCCTGTAGAGATTCAACAACGCTTTTTCGATTGTCGGGAACTCGAATTCAAATCCGTTTTTAAGTAGTTTTTCCGGAACTACATTTTGACCTTCTGTCAGCGTTGACGCCGCATCCCCGTAAATTACCTTCAATGCGGATATGGGTATTTTAAAAACTGTGATCTGGTTCAGGACTTTTCCAAACGTTTTTGTAAAATGAAAATTGGTGGTAGGGTTCGGAGCAACCGCGTTTACCACACCGCTGATATTTTCATTTTCCAGGATGGTTTGATAGATGTGCACCAGGTCGCGGATGTGAACCCAGGAAAACGATTGGTCTCCTTTTCCGATAATGCCACCCAGCCCGAAACTGAAAGGCCCATAGGCAGCTTTCAGCGCTCCGCCCTTTGAACTGAGGACGACCCCGGTTCGAAGCAGGACAATACGTGTATTTCCAATAGCTGCCAGTGCCTCCGCTTCCCAGTCACGGCAAACTTTTCCCAGGAAATTATCAGAGAACCCGGAACTCTCTTCTGTATGAACATTAAGGGAGTCATAAATTCCGATGGCGGAGTTGGAGATGAAAACTTTCGGTTTGACTTTTGCCTGAAGGATTGCATTTGTGATCTTACGCGTTGTTTCAACACGGCTATTGTAAATTTCCTTCCGGTAGTCTTCGGTCCATCGTTTTAAAATGGGTGCTCCGGCAAGGTTTATAACAGCATCGGCTCCTTCGATCTTCGTTTCAAGGAATTCATTGTCCGGCATTCTGAAGGAATCCCTGTTGATGATTTGGATGGTCCACCCTTTACCGGTATAGGTATCAATCAATTCACGACCGATCAATCCTGAAGATCCGCTTATACTTACCAACATAAGACAACCTATTTACTCGTAAATATACGAACAAATTGATTAATTTTGCTGTCCTTTTTCTATTTGAAACTCATCCTGCGACTACCCTGAATCATGGAAAAGAAAGATCAAGACAAAAAGCTGTTTTCGGAATTTTCGCCTGTTTCGACTTCCCAGTGGGAAGAAAAAATCAGAACCGACCTGAAAGGTGCCGATTATCAGAAGAAACTGATCTGGAAGACCGATGAAGGGATCAATGTCAAACCTTATTACCGTGCGGAAGACCTTGAAGGGCTTGAATATCTTTCGGCGCTTCCCGGCGAAAAACCTTTCGTAAGGGGTGTAAAAAAAGACAAGAATGACTGGATCATTCGCCAGGATATCTATACGGGAGATATAGCCGAAGCCAACCGGATTGCGGTGGATTCAGTTTCCAGGGGAGCAGGGGCGGTCGGATTGAATGTCAAAGTGGTCACTTCCCATAAGCAGATGCAGCAGCTCTTGCAGGGGATTGATATTACAAAAACCGGGATCAATTTCATGTCCTCACGTTCTTACCCGTTAACGCTCGAGTTATTTATTTATGAAATCGCCCACCGTGGCCTCGAAGGAACCAGGATAGAAGGTTCGTTAAATTTTGATGCGATCAGTTACCTCCTGCTTCATGGAGATTTTTACCGATCAAAGCAGAGCAACCTGGATGAGGCTGAATACCTGATCCAGACCATCCGGAAGCGGTTGCCGGGTTTTCGCACCATCACCATAAATGGTCATCTTTTTAACAATGCAGGAGCCACGCTGGTACAGGAACTGGCCTTCAGCCTGGCATCCGGCAATGAATATATGGCCGACCTTACATCGAAAGGATTGCCGGCTGACACTGTTGCCGCCAGTCTTCAGTTTTCTTTCGGCATCGGCTCCAACTATTTCATGGAGATAGCCAAGTTAAGGGCGGCGCGGTTGTTATGGACTGCTGTTGTTGAGCAGTACCGGCCGGAAAACCCGGAAAGCTCCAGGATGTTCATTCATTCTACTACCTCGCTCTGGAACAAAACCGTTTATGATCCTTATGTCAATCTTCTGCGGACCACTACCGAAGGGATGTCGGCTGCTATCGGAAATACAGACTCTATGTCCATTCTTCCTTTTGATTTTCCTTACAAGGACGAAAGTGAGATCTCCCGCCGCATTGCCCGTAACCAGCAGTTGATCCTGAAGGAAGAAGCTTACCTTGACAAAATTGTCGATCCGGCAGCGGGTTCCTATTATATTGAAAGCCTTACCCATTCCATTGCGATGCATGCATGGGAATTATTCCAGTTGATCGAAGAAAAAGGCGGGTTGATCGAATGCATCAAAACAGGATTCATCCGGGATGAAATTGAAAGGTCCTGCCGTAAAAAAGACATGGATATTGCACAACATAAGATCATGATCCTTGGAACCAACCAATATGCAAATCCACTGGAATCCATGTTACAAAGCATCGAAAAACCACATATATCCCCGAATGATGAACCTTCGGTTTATAAGAAGCTACGTATCTACCGCAGTGCACATGCTTTTGAAGAAGTCCGCCTGGCAACCGAGAATGCGATAGTCCATGGAAAGAAGAAACCATCTGTATTCCTTCTGACCATTGGCAACCCGGCTATGCAGAAAATCCGGGCAACGTTCGCTTCAAATTTCTTCGGATGCGCAGGGTATGAGATCATCGATAATGCGGGCTTTAAAACGGTGGAAAAGGGCGTGAAAGCGGCGTTGGATTCAAAGGCAGAGATCGTAGTTCTCTGCAGTTCTGATGAAGAATACACCACAATCGCCCCTGCAGCCTGTTCAGGTATCAAATCGCAGAACAAAGAGGTAATGATCCTCGTTGCAGGTTATCCGGAAGGGATCGTTGAAATGCTGAAGTCCAACGGCATTGATGATTTTATTCATGTAAGGACGAATGTTCTTGAATTCCTGGTGAATTTGCAGAAAAAATTCGGAATGCTATAGAGAGTAAAAATTGATCCTGTTTCTTGTTACGCTGATGAGCCACTATTTGTATGAGACCAAATTTTAAAGATGTTGATTTCAGGACCGGGTCCAGACCCGGACAATCTTTCCGTGAGTGGGAAAAGGTAACAGGGATCCGGAAGGATTGGACCACACCTGAACAAATACCGGTTAAACCCGTTTATGGACAGGAGGACCTGGAAGAGATGGAACACCTGGACTATGCCGCAGGCCTTCCTCCTTTTCTCCGCGGACCCTATTCAACAATGTATGTGATGAATCCATGGACTATCCGGCAGTATGCGGGTTTCTCAACGGCAGAGGAATCCAATGCATTTTACCGCCGTAACTTGGCTGCAGGTCAGGAGGGTCTTTCTGTAGCCTTCGATCTTGCTACACACCGGGGGTACGATTCCGATCATAAGCGGGTTGAAGGGGATGTCGGGAAAGCCGGGGTCGCCATTGATTCCATCCTGGATATGAAAATCCTTTTTGATCATATCCCGCTCGATAAAATGTCGGTTTCCATGACCATGAACGGGGCTGTTCTTCCTGTCCTTGCGTTTTATATCATTGCTGCAGAAGAACAGGGCGTTCCGATGAAATGTCTGACAGGTACGATCCAGAATGATATCCTGAAAGAGTTCATGGTGCGAAATACTTACATTTATCCGCCTCTTCCATCCATGAAGATCATTGCTGACATCTTAGAGTATACGTCGAAGAACATGCCCAAATTCAATTCGATCAGTATCAGCGGGTACCATATGCAGGAAGCCGGCGCCACAGCCGATATAGAACTTGCCTATACCCTGGCTGATGGACTTGAATACCTCAGGGCGGGCATCAATGCAGGAATGGATATTGATTCTTTTGCACCCCGGTTGTCGTTCTTCTGGGCTGTGGGGATGAACCACTTCATGGAGATCGCGAAGATGCGTGCAGCCCGGCTTCTCTGGGCCAAGATCGTGAAGCAGTTTAATCCGATAAATCCAAAGTCGATGGCGTTGCGTACGCATTGCCAGACCTCAGGATGGAGCCTCACCGAACAGGATCCGTTCAACAATGTCACACGTACCTGTGTGGAGGCATTGGCGGCCGCACTCGGGCATACCCAATCGCTTCATACGAACTCTCTGGATGAAGCCATCGCATTACCTACCGATTTCTCTGCACGGATCGCACGCAATACCCAGCTTTACCTGCAGGAAGAAACTAACATCTGCAAATCGCTTGATCCATGGGCAGGATCCTATTACATGGAGTTTCTGACCCATGAAATTGCACACAAGGCCTGGACACTGATCGGAGAAGTGGAAACGCTGGGAGGTATGGCAAAAGCAATCGAAACAGGCGTTCCGAAGATGAGGATCGAAGAAGCTTCAGCCCGTAAACAAGCCAGGATAGATTCGGGAAAAGATAAGATCATCGGCGTGAATGTGTTCCGCCTTGAAAAAGAGGATCCCATCGAGATCCTTGAAGTCGACAATAGTGCTGTAAGAGAATCGCAGATCATTCGCTTGCAGAAACTGAAAAAGGAAAGAAACCAGGAAGAGGTACAAAAGGCCCTGGATGCATTGACAATGTCGGCAGAGACTGGGGAAGGCAACCTGCTGGCATTATCTATTGATGCTGCCCGCAAAAGGGCTACACTGGGCGAAATTTCATTCGCCCTGGAAAAAACTTACGGGAGGTATAAAGCTGTGATACGATCAATTTCAGGTATCTATTCCTCGGAATCGGGGGATAGTGAGAATTTCAAGAAGGCTCGTGAACTGGCCGATAAATTTTCGGCGACGGAAGGACGACGTCCACGGATCATGATTGCAAAAATGGGCCAGGACGGACATGACCGCGGGGCTAAGGTAGTTGCGACAGGTTATGCCGACATAGGGTTCGATGTGGATATCGGCCCACTTTTCCAGACACCGTCAGAGGCAGCGAAACAGGCCGTCGAAAACGACGTTCATATCCTTGGCGTTTCCAGTTTAGCCGCAGGACATAAAACACTGGTGCCGCAGGTCATTGATGAACTGAAAAAACTCGGAAGGGAAGATATCCTGGTGATTGTTGGTGGAGTCATCCCACCCCAGGATTACGATTTCCTTTATCAAGCCGGGGCTGTAGCGATCTTTGGTCCCGGCACTGTGATTTCCGATGCTGCCACAAAACTGCTGGAAATCCTTATCGAGAGCAGGAAATAACCCATGGAACTACAGATTCATACCTTGCCAAACGGCATCCGGCTGGTTCATCATTTCGTACCTTCGAAGGTAGCACACATCGGGTTGTTCATCAATGCCGGTACGCGTGATGAAAATGAGCGGGAACACGGCATTGCGCATTTTATCGAACATACCATTTTCAAAGGGACTGAAAAACGAAATGTCTTCCAGGTGCTCAATCGCCTGGAAAATGTCGGCGCCGACTTGAATGCCTATACCTCCAAGGAAGAGACCTGTATCTACGCAACTTTTCTCAACGAATATTATGACCGGACCCTGGAGCTTTTCCAGGACATCCTTTTTCATTCTACTTTTCCCGAAAAGGAACTCGCGAAAGAGAAACAGGTGGTGATGGATGAGATCAGGTCGTACCAGGATAATCCTGCAGACCAGATCTTTGATGATTTCGAGGACCTTGTCTTTGCCGGCCATCCCTTAGGAAAGAATATCCTTGGAACAGTCAAAAGTCTGAAACAGTTAACCCGGAAAGAACTTCTGGAATTCATAAGAATGAATTACTGCCCGGAAGAAATCGTGGTTGTTTCCGTAGGAAAGATTGAATTTCCACGACTGACAAAATTAATTACGAAATATTTCAGCCAAACCCCTGAACGAAAGAAAACCATTTCCCGGATGCCGATTGATGGTTATCAGGTGGTCGTCAAAACACAAAAGAAAAAAACCTTCATGGTTCATTGCATGGTGGGTTGTCCCGGTTATGCATTCAGCAACGAATGCCGGATTCCCCTGGCACTCCTGAACAACATGCTGGGCGGGCCGATCCTGAACTCGCGTTTATCACTCGCACTGCGTGAACGCAACGGGCTGACCTATCATAACGAATCAAATTACACGCCTTACTCTGATGCAGGAATTATCAGCATCTACTTTGGAACCGATCCGATTCATTATGAGAAAGCATTAAAAATCGTTCACCAGGAACTAGCCAAACTCCGAAATCAAAAACTGACTAAAATCCAGCTTCACACCATTCAGAAACAACTGATCGGACAATTGGCCATTGCACAGGAATCCAACCTGGGACAGATGTTATCTATCGGGAAAAATTTCCTGCTCCAGAATAAATTTGATCCCATTGAAACGATCATCTCAAGAATAAACAGTACTACTGCAGAAGAGCTGCTGGAGATTTCCAATGATGTTTTTCATCCGGAAAAACTCAGCATGCTTACCTTCCAGGTAAAGTAGCGCTATTTTCTTGTTACCCAGATAAAACTTATCGCCATGATTTCCGATGAACTTAGTAAATATGCAGAACAACATACCACGCCTGAATATCCGTTTCTTGAAAGGCTGAACCGCGAAACCCAGCTCACGAAAGTTTATCCACGCATGCTTGCAGGACACATGCAGGGGATGTTGCTGCGGTTGATCAGCCAGATGATCCATCCCCGCCGGATACTTGAGATCGGTACCTTTACCGGCTATTCTGCGATCAACCTCGCCCTGGGACTTTTTCCCTCCCCTCCTGAAGAAGGTATTCTTCACACCATCGAAGTCGACCCGGAACAGGAAGCGATCATACGGAAATATTTTATTGAGGCCGGAATAGAAAAGAAAGTGATCCTGCACATCGGTGAAGCCATGAAGATCATTCCGACCCTTGATGAAATCTGGGACCTGGTATACATCGATGCCGATAAACCCAATTACCTGAATTACTATAACCTGGTCTTCGACCGTGTAAGGCCGGGTGGATTTATCCTTGCCGACAATGCCCTATGGGATGGAAAAGTTCTGGATCCCGGCACCCGCAGCAAAGACACGCGCGGGATCATTGACTTCAATGAGTTTGTTATAAAAGATGACAGGGTTGAAAACCTGTTGTTACCCTTTCGGGATGGCTTGATGATCGTTCGAAAAGGCGACTAAGCACTTAAGCTTTTTTAGCCAACCTTATACTCATATCTAACCTTGGAAAGCTCCTCATTCGCCTTCACTACCTTGGTTTTTAGCTCTTCCTTGAAAGCAAGCATTTTTAGGTGCAATTCGGGGTCGGAAGTTGCCAGGATCTCTACCGCCAGGATCGCAGCATTCTGTGCTCCATTGATCGCCACGGTTGCAACCGGAATTCCCGGGGGCATCTGGAGGATTGCCAGCATGGCATCCAGTCCTTCCAGTGAGGCTTTGATCGGAACCCCGATCACCGGAATTGTCGTCATGGCGGCGATGACTCCAGGGAGATGGGCTGCCATACCCGCAGCAGCAATGATGACACGAATTCCCCTTTTGTGTGCATTTCTTGTAAATTCTTCGACTTTTTCAGGAGTCCGGTGAGCAGAGAGGGCATTCATCTCAAACGGGATCTTCATTTCATTGAGGAATTTGGCCGCAGCTTCCATCACCGGAAGGTCGGATGTGCTGCCCATGATAATGCTTACTTTTGGTTCCATTTATGTATCTTTGCTGGTTTCTGACAAAAATAGTGATATTTTCGAATTTATTATGGCCACAATAAAAGTTAAAGACAAGGATTTTGAGATAAGCATCGATGCAAATACAATTGATGCTGCAGTGAAGAGGATGGCCATTGAAATCAACCGGGATTACGAAGGCAAGCATCCTTTGTTCCTCGCCATATTGAACGGATCTTTTGTATTCGCAGCCGACCTTATCCGCAAGATCACTATTCCCTGTGAGATATCTTTTGTAAAACTTTCATCGTATTCCGGTACAAATTCAACGGAGGATGTCCAGGAACTAATAGGCCTTAATGAAGATATTACCGGACGGCATCTGGTCATTGTTGAAGATATCGTCGATACCGGGATTACACTGGAGAAATTACTCAAGGACTTGGAAAAACATGAGCCGGCGAGTATAAAACTAGCCTGTTTCACCTTTAAAAAAGAGGCATTCAAAAAATCCTTCCGCATCGATTATCTCGGGATTACCATTCCCAATGAATTTATAGTCGGGTATGGACTGGATTACGACGGCTATGGAAGGAACCTTCCGGACATATATAAAATAGTGAAATCGTAAAACAGGCATTAGGCATTGGGCATTAGGCAATAGGGAAAATAAAAAATGAAAGTTAGCATCCAATACCCAGTACCCAGAACCTAATTCTTAAAACCCAATACCAAACAATTAAAATAAAATCGTATTATGTTCAACCTCATTCTCTTTGGTCCACCGGGAGCCGGTAAAGGGACGCAGGCTATAAAGATTGCAGGAAAATACGGCTGGGTACATGTATCCACCGGTGACATCCTGCGGTCGGAAGTGAGCCAGGGAACACCTCTCGGACTCAAAGTCAAAGCGGTTATGGAAGCCGGTATTCTTGTTTCCGACGAACTGCTGATCGAGATCATGGAATCGGTTTTCAGGAAAAACAATACTGCCGGCGGTTTTGTACTGGATGGTTTTCCCCGTACCCTGAACCAGGCAAAAGAACTCGACCGGATGCTGGTGAAACTCGGAACAATTGTTTCCCTCGTTCTTTCTCTGGATGTGGATGAGGAAGAACTGGTTAAACGCCTGCTCAAACGGGCACAGGAACAGGGTCGTAAAGATGACACCGAAGAGGTGATCAAAAACCGCCTGGTTCAATATCATCAGCATACAAAGCCCCTGATTGAATACTATGAGTCGGAGAACCTGCTTAAAAATGTGATGGGCGTTGGAAGCATCGATGATATCTTCACCTCATTGTGCGAGTCTATTATTTCCTAAAGCCCAACACCCAATACCCAACACCTAAAATGAATGGCTGAATCGAATTTTGTTGATTATGTAAAAATTTTCTGTAGTTCCGGTCATGGAGGACCAGGGTCAGCGCATTTTCTCAGGACGCGCGGAGTCCCGCATGGCGGACCCGATGGTGGCGACGGTGGCAGGGGAGGCCATATCATCCTAAAAGGAAACAAGCAACTGTGGACCCTGATACACCTGAAATATACGCGGCATCTCCGGGCAAAAGACGGCGAAAATGGAGCAAAGCAATTGATGCATGGCGCCAATGGGGCCGATGTGACCATTGAAGTTCCCCTTGGAACCGTCGCAAGGGATGCAGAAACCGGCAAGTATGAATGTGAGATTACAGAGGATGGCCAGTCTGTTATCCTGGTCCCAGGTGGGAAAGGCGGACTGGGCAATGATCATTTTAAATCCTCCACCTTCCAGGCCCCGAAATTTGCACAACCCGGGGAAGAAGGAATTGAAAGCTGGAAGATCCTCGAATTGAAACTCCTGGCAGATGTCGGGTTAGTTGGATTTCCCAATGCCGGAAAATCAACCTTGCTGTCGGTGATATCTGCAGCCAAACCCCAGATTGCCGATTACCCCTTCACCACTTTGGTTCCCAACCTTGGAATTGTCCCGCTGGAAGGCAAAAAATCCTTTGTCATGGCTGATATTCCGGGAATTATTGAGGGTGCCCATGAAGGAAAAGGAATCGGGTTGCGGTTTTTACGGCACATTGAACGGAATTCCATCCTGCTATTCATGATTCCGGTCGACAGCCAGGATATCCGGAAGGAATATGAGATCCTTCTGAATGAACTCCGACAGTTTAACCCGGAATTGCTGGATAAGGCGAGGGTTCTTGCAGTGACAAAGACAGACCTTGCCGATGCAGAACTCACACGGGAACTGAAAAAAGAATTACCGGATGTTCCCTCGGTCTTTATCTCTTCTCACAAGAAACTTGGGCTTAACAAATTGAAGAGCATGCTCTGGAATGAGCTTAACCAGATAAATACTGATTATATTTGATCGAGTTCCTGGATCATATCGACCGTGCCTTTTTTCTATTCCTTAACGGGTTTCACAATCCTTTTTTTGACGGGGTGATGTTCGTAGTTACAAAATCCCTGTTGTGGGTACCCCTTTACCTGTTTTTCCTTTTTTTTGTGATCCGCAAATATAAATGGAATGCCTTGGTGATTGTGGTGTTTGCAGCCATAATGATCCTGGTCAGCGACCAGTTGTCGAACGTTGTAAAAGATACGGTCCAAAGGCTGAGGCCTTCAAATCAGCCGGGACTGATGGTTCACATCGTTGAAGCCTATAAGGGCGGGACTTATGGCTTTTACTCGGCTCATGCCTCCAATACTTTCAGCGTAGTTGTTTTCCTGGTCATCCTCCTGGGCCGGAAATACTGGTATGTTACTGTCCCGGTCATTCTTTGGTCACTGTTGACATCGTATACCAGGATTTATCTGGGGGTTCATTACCCGGGTGATATTCTTGCAGGATGGATTGCAGGTGGCTTGGTGGGTTTATTGTTCGGGAAATTGGCACAATGGACCGTAAACAGGATCAACCAAAGGAAACAATATCTATAAGCGGCTAAATCCTTAATCCGAGAATTTGTAGCTCAGCCCGGCATTCAGAATTCCATAAGAGCCGAACCCGAATTCAAGAAATCCTCCAAATGCCCGGCCAAACCTTAGTCCCATCAAAGTAAGTTCACCTCCCGGCCACAACTTACGCTCAGAAGTAGGTTCTCCATTCACGGTTACTTTTCCGAAATCAATAGTGAGCCCGATCCCGATCCCGGAATACATACGGATAAAAGGCCTGTTAAGGTAGCAGAAAGTAACTCTTGCGATACCTGTGACCAGCCTGTCATCGGAGATTAAAGAAATTGCAGAATCATTTCCGTTTAACGTAAGACGCCCTTTTCCTGTATAATGGAAATTCTGGTATCCGAACATAATTCCCATTGAAATTACTCTGTTAAGGGACCTGGAATAACCAATTAAAAAGGTACCGACCGACTGTGGTTCAGTAAATTTTGCGTTAGGCACCGTTTTGGTCGGATAATCCGAGCTGTGAGCCATCCTTCCTGTGAAATAGAAGATTGAAAGCGCCCCATACCCGGCATAGAAATCATTGTAAAGTGTCGCCTGGGAAGTCTTGGTACTTGTTTTTGCCGTTGTTTCAGCGTTCTGGGAAAATGAAACTGAGCACATCAGCATAAAAATCATGAGCAATGGGAATAGATTTTTCATATGTATAATTTGATATATTAATAATAGGAAGATCAGGTAAATATACAAATTAATCTGTTATGATAATGTTTTTCAGGGATTTTTTGTATAACAATCGTAAAAAAGTCGGAAAGACAAACAACAGCAGGGGCATAGCGACGATAAAACCTCCGATCACCGCGATTGCGAGGGGTTGTTGCATCTGGGCCCCGATGCCAAGTCCCAGCGCCAGGGGAGAAAGTGCAAGGATAGCACCGATGGCGGTCATTAAATTCGGCCGGATCCGCACGGAAATTGCATACCCGATCGACAGATCCACATTACCGGTTATTTTTAAAGTGGTTAAAAACTGGTTGACGGTAAAAATAGCATTTTCCGCGATGATCCCAACAATCATGATAATTCCGGTATAGCTGGCCACATTCAGCTGAATCCCTGAAAGGAATAACGCCCAGATGCTGCCCCCGATCCCGATGATGGAAATGAAGATGACCAGGAAGGTGATCTTCAGCTTCCTGAACAGGAACAACATTACGGCAAAGACCAGCAATATCGCAGAGATCAGGATCATCAGCAATTCCCGGAACGAAGACTGCTGTTCAGCATAGGTTCCACCGAAAACGATATAGGACCCCGGTGGAAGGAGAATGTTCTTCCCGATAACGGCTTTAATTTCGGAGATCGCACTCCCAAGATCCCTATTCTCAAGGCGTGCGGTCACCACTACATTTGATTTCAGGTCTTCACGGGTGATGTCCGGGTCACCGGCTGACAATTCAACATTTGCAAAATATTCAAGCGGACGGGAAATTCCGTCAGGTGCAAAGATCAGCTGCTTTTTAATTCTTTCTAGGTTGTTCTCCTTAACATTGATAAATCGCATCAGGATCCGGATCATCTGTTCACCTTCCTGCACCCGGCCAACTTCCACGCCTTCATTGCATGCTTTGATCTGTGTTTGAAAGTCGGCAGGGGAGAGGTTGAATTGCGCCAGTTTGGAAGGGTCCGGAATGATGGTGATCGTGGGACCATCAATGATGATGCCGCTTTGAACATCTGCAACACCGGGAATCTTACTCAATAAGGTCTTCGTTTTATAAGCCAGCAACCTTAATTGCGTAAGATCGTCCCCGAAGATCTTGATCTCAACTGGCTGCGGCCTCCCGATCAGGTCACCAAGCAGATCGGCAATGCGCTGACCGAATTCAATGTTCAGCGCGGGTTCCCTGGATGCTACCTGCTGCCGTAATTCCGATATCACCTTTTCTGTCGTCTTGCGAGTACCCTTCTTCAGCTGAATGAGGTAATCGCCTTCATTTGGCGGGATAACCCCGGATGCCATGCTGATGCTTGAAGCCATATTGATCCCGGTACGCCGCATGTATGTCGAAACATCCGGATGTTTCATCACCACAGTATCAACCTCCCGGAGAATGGCATCGGATGCATCCAGTGAGGTTCCGGGGGGCGATAAATAATCCAACACGATCGTGCCTTCATCGAGAACCGGAAGAAACCCCGTTTTCAGTTGATTGATCAGAAAAACTGATGAAATCACAAGTACCAGCACGAAAACGATGGCAAAAACAGGCTTATCAAAAAACCAGATCAACCAGGATAACCTTGGTTTTTCTTCGGAAACGGCTTTCCGGGCCAGGAAAGAAAATTTCCGGTGGGGCTTGTAACCGAACAACAGGTGAAGGGCCGGCAATCCGAGCCAGGTAGAAAGAAAGGAACAAACCAGTGTGATCTCCATTGTCAGTGAAAGCTCCTTGAAGAAACTGCCGGCAACCCCACTCATCAGGACGAAAGGGAAGAAAATGACAATGGTACTCAACGATGAGCCGACCATGGCAGGGAAAATTCCATGAATGGCTTCCTTTACAACCGTATGTTTGTCTTTATCCGGGTATTCCTCATGGATACGATGAATCTGCTCGATTACTACGATGGCATCGTCGATGATAAGTCCGATCGATGCGGCAATGGCCCCGAGCGACATGATGTTTAGGGTGATGCCAAACAGGTACAGCACCGAAAATGTCAAAGCCAGCGTTACCGGTATGATGAGGATAACACTCATGCTGGCCCGGAACGAACGGAGAAACAGGATCACAACCAGGATTGCAAGAATCAGTCCTATATAAATGCATTCCAGGACACTGTCAATGGAATTTGAAACAAAAACCGACTGGTCATAATAGGGATTAAGGTACACCCCCTGCGGGAGTTGTTGCTGTATTTCTTTTGCTTTCTGTTTAACATTTTCAGCAAAATTGATCAGGTTCACACCTTTTTGTTTGACCAGGTCGATAATCACGGCATCATGGCCATTGGCGTTGATCCGGATGAATTCCTGCTGTTCCTGAATGTCGATCGCAGCAATATCAGACAAGAGAATAACGCGGTGCCCGTCATTCCGGACGACGACATTTTTCACTTCTTCCAGGGTTTTTATCCTCGAATCGGTGAGGGAGAGATAGAGCCGGTGGTAATCTGACAAAAGTCCGTTCGACTCCACAAAATTAGTATTACCCAGCGCTGTCATGATCTGCTGCGGAGTGACCCCGAGTGCGATCATCAGCTGGGAATACGGGGCAATCACAAATTCCTTGGTCCGGCCGCCTCTTACGACCACGTTGGAAACACCGGGCACCATTGAAAATTGCGGGCGCACCAGGTACAGCGCATTTTTTTTCAGTTCAACCTGACCGAACTCATTACTCTCCAAAGTAAATCCGATAACAGGATAGATGTTCTGTCCCATTGCTTCCACTACAATATTGACTGCGGAAGGAAGCTGGTTCTTGATCTCTGCAATACGCGATTCGAGCGCTGTTTTCGTATCCTGAATATCAATGTTCCACGTAAAAAATGCTTCGATTGTACAGCTGCCACGATTGGTGCTGCTTCGTACCATCTTGATCCCGTTTACCCTTTTGATCGCGATCTCGAGCGGTTTTGTCACCGTGATCATCATCTTATCCACCGGCTGTTCACCGTTATCTGCAATCACTGTGATCTTTGGAAAAACCACATCGGGGAAAAGTGATGTCTGCATCCGGTGGTAGGAGTAAAATCCTACCAGTAACGCCATCAGCACTACGAAAAGAATGGGTTTGTGAAAGATCCGGTAATAATGGTGTTCCGGCATAATATCAGGAGGTCAGAAGGTTATGTTGGTTCCTGTTGAAATTAAATGCTCGAAATGATCTTTCTGAGAAGGGGAATATCTACTTCAACAGTTTTCCATACAACATCCAGATCAACATCCAAATAATCATGGATCAGTTTGTCCCTCATACCTGCCATGTCTTGCCAGGGTATTTCTGGATGTGATTGGGTAAACTGTTTTGAGATTCTTTTTGTTGCCTCACCAATTATTTCAAAGTTTCTTATTACAGCATCTTGGATCAGCACATTTTTATCAAAATCAAATTTCGTCAAACCATTAACAAAGTTTTCAATTTTGCTAATGGCCTCAAGAATATGCTCAAGATAAACCTGATCGTTCTTTATCATTGGAAGATAATTTGAAGATCTTTGGTGATGTTTTCCTTTACAATTTTATTCTTGATCGAACCTTCTGTAACAAGGTCAACTTTGATACCCAGCTTTTGTGATATCATTCTTTCAGCATGAACCAATTGGAGAAGTGAAAGTGTGGATTTGAATTTTACAAGAATATCAATATCACTGGCTTGATGATTCTCGTTTCGGGAATAAGACCCAAAAATGCCAATCATTACAGGATTGTATTCCCGTAATTCGTTGATGATTATATTTTTAATCTTGTTGTTCATGTTGATTTCCTACACAAATGTACGTTTTTTTATTTCAACAGGTACAGGCTGTGGCTTTTCACCCAGCCGTGAACTATAAATTCAAATTCAATTAAAAAACCTCATATGATTATTTTTCGATTCAAATTTTCCCTATTGACGGGATAAGCAATTACACTTAGTTCCACAGAGGGATAACTAAACACCTAAACAACACATGTCAGTTTAACCGGTTATTTTGATATTTCTTTTTTGGTAACAACCACTTTCACTGTATCACTCAATCCATAATTGCCGGACGAAAGAAACAAATCTGTAGGGGCAAAGGCCGGTGAAGTGATCTCGATGTCATTTCCACTGCTTAACCCGGTCGTCACAAGGATTTTTACCGCAACAGAATCGCTCACCAGTTTCATCACCCAGAAATGTTGCATCACCTCGTCGGAAAGAATACAGGATTTGTTTAACAGTACTGCATTTGGAATGATCCGCTTTAAAATCCGGATTTTCACGATCAGGTTTTCCGGCATATTTTGCGTCTCGACCGGATGGATAATGTACCGCTGTGTTTGTGAACCGGGCGTTATGGATGGCAAACGGGAATATATTCTGCCTTTTAGCTTGTGCCCATCGGGCAGTGAAATTTCACAGGAAGTCGATAGCTTGATGAACGAAACGAATTCATAAGGAACGTCAAGGATATAAACGAAACTTGAGGGAACGGCAATCGTTGCAAGTTGTTCTCCTTCCTGGATATAATCCCCCCTGGGATGATCCACAGAAAGGATAATGCCATCCAGGTTGGCTTTCAAGGTGATCAACCCGGAAAAGGAATAGGGATTCAGGGAATCGTTTTTCAATGCTGTGGACTCTTTTGTGCGGAGTTTGAACAATACCTGGTTTTTCATCACCTTATCTCCCTGGGTTATGGTGATCTCTTCGACATACCCGGCAGTGGGTGATTTTATCATCGATTTTACCTGGAATGAGGAGGTGGCATTCAATTCAAGGTAATCTGCAACATCGGCCGTATGAATGTTCTCAACCGTTACTGGCACTTTTGCCTGGATTTCCTTTTCCCCGTTTTCCTGCCTGCTCCCGCACCCGGCCAGGAAAAGAAAAGGTACTAATACGGATAAACTAAATCGTTTTATTTTCATTGTTCATTGTTCATTTCATTCTGCATTCCTGCATTCTGCATCTTTAATTCCTGCATTATTGTTTAAGATAGTTTATTTCATTCCTGATCTGCAGTATCCTGACCTCGTATTGGTTGAGGCTTCTCCGCACCGATACGTAATTTTTTACAGCGATCAGATAATCTGTGATGGATCCGGATCCTTTGATGACCAGTTCCTTCTCCTGGTTTACAAGTAGTTCCGCATTCCTGGCCTGCGACCTGACGGCAGGAAGCAGTGCACGGGTCTGATCCAGTTGCTCCACCAATTGCTGCAATTGCTGATTATATTCCCGTTTGAAAGCCTCGGCATATCCGGCCCGGATATCTTCTTCACTTTTCAGCTTCTGGTGATTCAGTTTTCGTTGGTTGCCATCATAAACAGGTAATGTAAAATTCAACCCGAGGCTAAGGCCAAAATTCTGGTAAATTACCTTGGGGTCATTGTTGATCAGCCCTGCATCCGTAAACCAGCTGACTGCAGGTTTATAATTGCGATCGATGAGGATTTTTTCATTGGTGATCCGTAGGCTGTCAAGATAAAAGCGCATAAACAAGGATGATATCTCCTTTTTGACAGGCGGAGGATTCCCCAATTCAGGTTTGACCGGCGAAAATGCTCCCGTATCCCTTATCCCGCATAGGATATACAGGTCCGAAATCTGTTTCCGAAATTGGAGATTCAGTTCCCTTACCTGGAGCTCCTGCCCTTGCAGGTCGATCATGAAGGAAAGGTAATCGGTTTGTTTATAGATGCCGCTTGCCGTAAGTGATTTCAGGATTTTTTCCTGTTCCTTCGCGAAAGAAAGAAGTTCAAGGTTAACGGAGATATCGGAATAAGTGGACCAGGCATCAAGATACGCACCGGTGATTGCTTTTTTCAGGCCGATTTCGGTAAGATGGACAGAATTAACCAATGATTGCCTTTGAACACCCGTTTTCAGAAGGTTTGCTTCCACTGTTTTTTTGTTGAAGAGCTGTTGCGAAACATTCATTACCGTGGTAAGGTTAGCGATGTTTGTGATGATCTCACTATACCCTATATTATTGATCACAGGGGCATAAAATGCATAGCCCCTGAATTCCACTCTGGGTTTATTCATGGCCTTGATGAGCAGGCTGTCGATCCGGTTCGACCGGATCTGTCCATTCAGGTCCCTGATCAGGGGGCTGTTTTTTATTCCCTGCTGAAGGAAATAGTCAAGTGTCTGTTCCTGGCTTTTACCAGGCAGAAAGGATAAGAAAAAAGAAACTACCAATAGAATCCTGCACAACATCATTTTTCCATGAATAAAAATTTTGCATGCCTTACCTAATAGGCCAACTTGTCGTTCATCCCTCCGGATTTCAATCCAGATGTGGATTTATAAAATCAAAGGTAAAAAATCCATGATATCCTTCCTTTGAAATCTTCTCCCATACATAATAAAAAAAGCTTCTTTCGACACTAGTACAAAAATACATTTTGGTACGTTATCCTATGCGAAAATAAATCACTGCTGAATTTGAAAAATCGGGTTATACCCGGGAAAAAGATTGTTTTGGCGGAATAATTTTCTATTTCATCAAAAAAAGAAAGATAAATATTTTTTATTTGTATATAATATATTAACTTTGGTGCAGAATTTTAATGCTCCGATAGCTACGGAATAACGTTTAGATTATTTAATATGTTTATTTGAAGGCCAGCGATATGCGTTGTCTTCAATGGTTATATTTAATACAAAAAATTATCATGTCAACCAAAGAGAAAAAAACGATAACCATCACCAATAAGATCGCAGAAACCCTTAAGCAGGATATAAATTACGGAAAAATTGCTGCGGGGGAAGCGATTATTGAGCGGAAAATTGCTGAACAATTTCATGCAAGCAATATCCCTGTCAGGGAGGCTTTAAGGATCCTTGAAGGGGAAGGTTTTATCCTTCACAGAAAATTTTCCGGGTATAGTGTACGCAAGATCAATCCGGAAGAGATGATCGAATTGTACGACATCATAACATTTCTCTCTGGCCAGCTTCTTTCCAGGGGGATTCCTCGTTACACTGAGTTGACTTATCATCGTTTCCGGACCCTTATCGAGGAAATGGATAAATCAAAAGATACCGATAATTCAGTTTCATTATTGATACAGTTTGCTGAAACAGCTTATGCTCCTGCCGGGTTGAAATACTCATTGGAACTGGCAATGCAGATCCTGAACCGTAACATACCCATTATTCAGGGAATGGTTGAGAAAATCTATAAAGGAACAATTCCAACCCGGTTCCAGCGTCAATTCATGAAACTTTGTCAACAGAAGGAAACGAAAAAAGCCATCGAAATCTGGGTCGAAGAGTTTGAACAGATGACAAAGGGCTTTGTTGCGATCATCAGTGATTATAAACCCTAAGATTGGATCATTAACCAAATACTAACCCATGAAAAAGAAAAAAGAAACAACAACATCGAACAAAATTGCAGATGCTCTTCGTGATGAAATCCACTATGGTAAGTTAAAGCCAAGTGATAAGATCATTGAGCGGGAGATTGCCGAAAAATACCAGGCCAGTCATATTCCTGTCAGGGAAGCTTTGAGAATACTGGAAGGAGAAGGCTTTGTGGTGCACCGGAAATTCGCCGGTTATACCGTCCGTGAAGTCAACCCGGAGGAAATGATCGAACTTTATAATATCATGAGGTTCCTGACGGTCCAGCTTCTCAACAGGGCAATCCCGAGGTACACTGAGATCACCTATTATCAGTTGAAGTCCATTACAGCTGAGATGGAAAAAAACAAGGATTCGGAAAAAAATATCGATCTTCTGATGCAATTTGCAGATGTGATCTTTTTCCCTGCCGGGTTAATGTTTACTTATAACCTTTCAAAGCAAATCCTTAAAAGGAATATTCCGATTTTTCAGGGAGTGTTCCTTACGCTAACCAAAGGATCCATACCGGTAAAGGCATTCAATCAGTTTATCGAATTGTGCCAGAAGCATGAAATCGAAAATGCAGTAAATTTCACGACTGAACAATTCGATATTGTGACCAAGATATTCGTGGCATTCATGAGCGAATCAAGGAAAGCAGGTTAAAAGAAACAACCATTCCAGGAGGGATTTTTCTAGTACCCGTTGATTTTCCCTTCCAGTTTGTCGATTTTGACGATCCAGCAACAAACTTCGTTCATCGATGGTGGGTTGTATGTGAATTCGCCGGAAGTATAATTTTTCATGACGATGTTCATGATTTCGATCTTTTGTTCCGGATCTTCGATGAATTCAACTTTCCCGTAAGC
>JADGPR010000118.1 GCA_017882335.1 Bacteroidales bacterium
TCTTATGAAACAAAAGAGAAACAATCAAGAACAAATAATAACTTTGAAAACCGTTACAAAAATCTCTTAAAAACGGTCAACACTATTCAGGCATAGTCAGGATGGAACTTAAAACTTAACACTTAAAACTTAACACTTCTTTGGTATGAAATTCAAGAGGATTCTGTTAAAATTGAGCGGAGAAGCCCTTCAGGGCGACCAGCAGTATGGTATTGACCCGGAAAGGCTGCTGGATTATGCAAAAGAGGTAAAAGCTGCCTTGGATGAAAAGATCCAGGTAGCCATTGTGATAGGAGGTGGCAATTTCTTCCGCGGACTCCAGGGAACAACCGGCGGCATCGACCGTGTTCAGGGCGATTACATGGGTATGCTCGCCACCGTGATCAACAGCATGGCCTTGCAGGACGCTTTTTCGCGGCTGGAAATCCGCTCGAAGGTGCTCTCAGGACTTGCCATCGATCCTGTTTGTGAACACATGAGCAGCGCTAAAGCGATCGAATACCTGGATAAAGGTTTTGTAGTCATCATCGCAGGAGGCACAGGCAATCCCTATTTTACAACAGATAGCGCTTCTGCCTTGCGTGCCCTCGAAATCAAAGCCGATGCCATCCTGAAAGGTACCCGTGTCGACGGAGTCTACTCTTCAGATCCCGAAAAAAATCCCAAAGCAGTAAAATACGATTCATTATCTTTTGATGAAGCATATGAGAAGGGGTTGAAAATTATGGATCTGACGGCATTCACACTCTGCCGCGAGAACCATTTGCCCATCCTTGTATTCAATATTAATGTGAAGGGAAATCTTGGAAAGATTATCAGGGGAGAGAAGATTGGTACTATCGTTCAATGAACAATTGATAATTAAAAAACAGCTCATCAGCTAAGTTCTAAGAGATATGCATGAAGAGATAGAATTTACCCTCGAAGAAGCCAAGGAAGGAATGCACATTGCGGTCCTTCATTTAGAAAAAGAACTCCAGAAAGTGCGGGCCGGGAAAGCAAGTCCCCAGATGCTGGAAGGAGTCAAGATTGATTATTACGGCACGATGACACCCATCGACCAGACCGCCAATGTCAGCACACCTGATGCCCGCCAGATCATTGTTCAGCCATGGGACAAAAGTGTTCTCGGGCTGATCGAAAAGGCCATTCTCGCTGCCAACCTTGGGTTTAATCCCAAAAATGAAGGTGAGATCCTTCGCATCGTTGTTCCTGCACTGACAGAAGAAAGGCGCAAGGACCTTGTCAAGAAAGCCAAGGCTGAAGCGGAAAATGCAAAGATCAGCATCCGCAACATCCGTCGTATCGCCAATGATACCGCAAAGAAACTCAAAAAGGACGGAGTTCCTGAAGATGAAGTGGATAAGTTGGAAGAAGATATTCAGAAATTAACCGACGAGCATATCATAAAGGTGGATAAGATACTGGAAGGAAAAGAGAAAGATATCTTAACTGTTTAGAACACCGCAATTTCATCTGCAAACAACCAGCAAGGCTCACCTTTTCCTTCATGCCAGGGCGGGCATATTCCCGTATTCTTTGCACGCACACGCACGTACCGGGCAGGGGTATCGGGAAAGATCTGCGAGAATTGCTTAATTACATTGGTTTCGGTTTTTTTCGGATCCTGGTTCAGTTGTTCATTGATGGAATGAAATTTTTTCCCGTTGGATGATAAAGAGAAGGTCACCGAATCGGGAAAGAAGATCCAGCTTTTATTGCTTTGAAGGAAGGTAATGAATACTGTCCGTACCGGCTGAATACTTCCCAGGTCGATGATCACATCCAGGTTATTACCCAGAAATCCCTGCCAGTTTCCCTCGCGGAAATCAACAGTTCCGCGCAATCCGTCCACCAATGCTTCTTCCCCACCACCGGTATACCTGTAACTGTAGCATTCCAGATAGATGATTTTTTTTCCAATGGCCTTATGATAGATAAACGTCCGTTCTGTGAGTTCATTTATCTTTCCATCGCGGACCAACCCGGCTTTGATATATGCATTTTTATTAACATCAACGGGTCCGTTATAAACCGGAGATGCCGGGGTCGGGTCATTCCCGTCAAGGGTGTAAACGATCTGGATTCCGGGTTGTTCCGATTCGAACTGGCATTTCATCGATTGGCTGTTTTTATCGAAATAAGTGCTGACCTCAATTTTATCAGAACCTTTGCAATAGTTTACCGGGAAAAGATCCAGCCTCTTGAATTCGCTATTCAACCGTGTCCTGAAATCTGTCCAGTTTTTCAGGCTTTTCTGAGTCCAGGTCACCTCGGCAAGTGCGATCATCCGGGGTACAGCCATGTATTCAGCATGTTCGGGTGTCGGGATGTATTCTGTCCATACATTTCCCTGTGCCCCAAGAATATATTTTGATTGCTCTTTCGTCAGTTCACCGGGAATCGGTTCATAGGAATATACTTTCTTCAACGTGGTATATCCTCCGATGGCTTTAGGTTCTGTTTTCGGGTTAGCCTGGTAATGATCGAAATAACAATAAGAATCAGGCGTCATAATAACATCGTGGCCCTGCCGTGCAGCAGCAATTCCGCCTTGGAGGCCGCGCCACGACATCACCGATGCTTCCTGTGGCAGCCCGCCTTCCAGTATCTCGTCCCACCCGATCAGCTTGCGGTCCTTTGAGACCAGGAATTTTTCAATGCGTTTGATGAAATAACTCTGCAGCTCTTTTTCATCTTTAAGTCCTTCGGCTTTGATACGGGCCTGGCATTTCGGGCATTCCTTCCAACGGCTCTTATCCGCCTCATCACCGCCGATATGAATGTATTTTGACGGAAAGAGACTGATGACCTCCGACAGCACATCTTCCATAAATGTAAAAGTCGAGTCATTTCCTGCACATAGGATGTCGACGTTTGGCCAATAGTTACCCGGCGGAACAGTGAAAGGCCCTCCGGTACAGGAAAACTGCGGATAGGCGGCAAGCACTTCCACCGAATGTGCCGGCATCTCGATCTCGGGGATGATGGTCACATACCTTTTCTTCGCATATTCAACGACTTCCCTGATCTCATCCTGGGAATAATATCCGCCGTAATTGGCTCTTTCATCGGCCTGCTGGGGCGGCCTTTCCAACCAGGGCAGGTTTTCCCGATCGACACGCCATGCTGCAGTCTGCATGAGTTTCGGATATTTCTTAATCTCGATCCTCCAGCCATTGTCATCTGTAAGATGCCAATGGAAGGTGTTCATCTTGAAAGTAGCAATGAGATCGATATATTTAAGGATGAATTCCTTCGGAAAGAAATGGCGGGAGACATCAAGGTGCATTCCTCTGTATGGAAACCGCGGATGATCTTTGATTGCGATGCATGGAACACTCCAGTTATTGCCCGGCTGCAATGCTTTAGATGAGTATATTTCGGGGGGAAGCAGCTGTACGAGGGTTTGCATGCCGTAGAACAGCCCGGCCCCGCTTGCTCCCTCAATAATGATGTTGTTTTTGGAAACGGTCAACTCATAGCCCTCGGCTGGTATGTGTCCGTCTCTTTTGATGCTGAAAATGATGCCAGCGATCGTACGGTAACTTTTGCCTACGCCAAGAGCAGTCAGCACAGGCCCGCCTGCCATCTGGAGGTGACCGGCAAACAATCTGGCGGTATTCATGGCTTCTTCATTCCCGGCAATAAAGAGCAAAGCAGTGCGGTCGTTGATGAGGAAACTACCCGACCCCATTTTCATCTTTACAGGTTTCGGAATGATGGAAACAGCCGGATTTACTGCCATTCCTGCCAAGAAGAATGCGAAAATAAGGAGGGCGGAGAGTGTAATTTTTTTCGACATAAAAATGATCGTTTTCAGTGATCAAACTTACGTGTTTTTTGGTTAAGGATGAATGAAAATTATCGTAGACTCATGAACTGGTGAATAATGAGAGGTGAATCCCTATTGTCTGGTTGCGAATAGCCGAGGGTTTGAAACTGCAGAGATCGCAAAGTTTCACGCAAAGTATTCTCCTGATGTTTTTTATCAGGAACATCAATGATGATAACAATTTTTCGACTTCTATGTCCTTTCTTTTGCTACTACCAAAAGAAAGGACGAAAGAAAAGTCACCGCTGAATGAAATTTTCTAAAAATCTTCGTCATTCGCTAAACTG
>JADGPR010000069.1 GCA_017882335.1 Bacteroidales bacterium
GGCGGATTGCTGATTTTGCAGTAAACCCGAAAAACCACGATGAATGGTTCGTAGCTGTTGCATCCGGGCATATCTGGAAAACAACAAACAACGGAACCACTTTCGAGCCCGTATTTGACAATTATGGCGCTTATTCGATCGGCTGCGTGGTCATCGATCCCTCCAACACCAATGTGGTATGGGCCGGAACAGGAGAACGGAATTCCCAGCGCGCATTAGGTTACGGGGATGGTGTTTATAAAAGTACAGATGGTGGAAAAAGCTGGAAAAACATGGGGTTGAAAGATTCGCGGCAAATCGGAGATATCGTCGTCGATCCCCGGAACCCGGAAGTGGTTTATGTCGGGGCAGAAGGTTCGGTATGGGGTCCTGGTGGTGACCGTGGATTATACAAAACTACCGATGGGGGAAAAACCTGGAAAAAGGTACTTGAAATCAGCGAAAATACAGGCGTAAAAAACGTCCTCATGGATCCCCGGAATCCGGATGTATTGTATGTTTCTGCCGAGCAAAGGAGAAGGCATGTATTCACCAAGATCGGGGGAGGGCCTGAAACCGCAATTTATAAATCCACCAATGCCGGGGAGACATGGGACAAATTGACCTCCGGACTTCCTTCAGCAGATATGGGCGGGATGGGAATGGCTATTTCACCGGTTAATCCCGATGTGATTTATGCAATTATTGAAGCTGCAAATGATGCCGGCGGGCTTTACCGCACCACCAACCGTGGCGCTTCCTGGCTGAAAATGAGCGGTCATGTTGCGCAGGGGCAGTATTTTAACCGGATCATTTGTGACCCCAAGGATGTGGAGAAGATCTATTCCATGGAAACCGTTTCACAGGTTTCGGAAGATGGCGGTAAGACCTGGAAGCGTATCGGAAACAACAAACGCCATGTGGATGACCATGCCATGTGGATCGAGCCTGAAAATCCCCTCCATTTTCTGATAGGAGGCGATGGCGGCACTTATGAAACCTTTGATGGCGGAAAAGAATTCATTTTTAAATCCAATCTTCCTGTGACACAGTTTTATATGGTCCAGGTGGATAATTCCCTTCCTTTTTATTATGTTTATGGAGGAACACAGGACAACAATTCAATGGGTGGACCTTCTCGGTCAACCAGAGGAGATGGCGTTCTTACCGATGACTGGTTTGTCACCAATGGAGGTGATGGTTTCTGGTCGCAAATCGATCCTGTGGAACCGGATATTGTTTATGCAGAATCCCAATACGGAGGTATGGTACGGTTTGACCGGAAAAGTGGTGAAGTGCTTGATATCCGCCCGGAACCAAGAAAAGGTGAAAACAGTTATAAATGGAACTGGAACACCCCGCTGTTCATAAGCCCGCATTCCCATACACGCCTCTATTGCTCTGCAAACAAAGTTTTTCGCAGTGATGACCGGGGCAACACCTGGCAAGTGATCAGTGATGACCTGACGGCGAAGATCGACCGCAATACCTGGCCGGTGATGGGGAAATACTGGAGCATCGATGCCGTACAAAAAGATATTTCCACATCCCTTTATGGAACGATCATTTCCCTTGCCGAATCACCTGTAAAAGAGAACCTCATCTATGCAGGAACCGATGACGGGCTCATCCAGGTGACGGAAGATGCCGGGAAGAACTGGACAAAGATTGTAACATTCCCGGGTATTCCCGAAAACACCTATGTGAGTTGTATTTTACCATCCCGTTTTGATGAAAATACCATATTTGCTTCTTTTGACAATATCCTTCGTGATGATTTCAAGCCATATCTCTTAAAGAGCACGGATAAAGGAAAGAGCTGGACTTCTATCTCAGGAGACCTGCCCGCCAACGGAACCGTTCACAGTATCCAGCAGGACTTTGTAAATCCTGAACTTCTTTTTGCAGGAACTGAATTCGGTTGTTTTTTCACCATCGATAGCGGGAAGAAATGGATCCAGCTAAAATCAGGCATTCCCACTATTTCAGTGAGGGATATGGTGATCCAGAAAAGGGAAACCGATTTGGTATTGGCAACCTTTGGGCGCGGGTTTTATATCCTGGATGATTATTCACCGCTTCGCCTCATCCAGAAAGAGAATCTCGACAAGGATGGCTATCTTTTCCCTGTGAAAGATGCGCTGATGTATCTCCCGGGTGATGGCAAAGGCAGTCAGGGTTCCACGGTTTTTACCGCAAAGAATCCAGATTTCGGAGCCATCTTCACATATTACCTGAAAGAAATTCCAAAAACGCTGAAAGAGAAAAGGCAGGAAAAGGAAAAAGAGCTGTTCAAGAAGAGTGAACCGATACCGCAACCTTCAGAAGCTGACCTGCGTTTAGAAAAGAACGAAATCCCTTTCTTCCTCACCTTTACCATTACGGATGAAAACGGTAATATCGTAAGAAACATCCGTAAGGTCCCTTCAAAAGGTATCAGCAGGGTGAACTGGGACCTGCGTTATCAGGCCACACGTACCATTGAATCCGGTGAAAAATATGATCCGTTAAAGGACAATGGTAGCGGGATACTTGCAATGCCTGGAAAATACAAGGTGTCTCTCTCCCTGACAAGCGCTGGTGAGACCAAACTGCTTGCCGGGCCGGTGAATTTCAATGCCGTTGTGCTCAACAACACCACGCTTCCCGCACCCGATCGTGCAGCCCTGGTGGAATTTCACAAAAAGGTAGCAGATATTGCAAGGGTCATGCAAGGAACAGAAGAATATGCCGGTTTGCTCTATAAAAATGTGAATGATATCCTGCAGTCGCTGAATAGTACACCCTCTGCATCACCGGAATTGAAAACGAAGGCTATTGAATTACAATTACAGCTTGACGAGATTCTGAATGTGAAGTTTAACCTTAGGAGCAAGAAGCCCAGCCAGGAAGAAAATCCTCCTGCCCCTGTGCCCTTGAATTCCAGGCTTGAAAAAATCGCCTGGTCAACCTGGTCTTCCACTTCGCAGCCTACGCAATTGCAATTGGACGCATACCAGATCCTCAATGAGGAATTCCCCCCGTTGTACGAACAGGTCAAACACATCGGTACGGTGGATCTTCCGGATCTGGAGAAACAGATGGACAAGTTGAAAGCGCCGCCAATACCAGGATGGCTTCCCGATTATAAATAATTACCTGCCGGCAGGCAGGCGTATTGCGAACTTCGAATTTAGTATTGTTTATTTATTGAACCCGCTGTGGCCCAAAGAAGTTATTTCCAGGATATTCTCAGCGTTTTAGGTAGCAATGTAGTAGTGACCATTTGTAACCTGGCCATTGGGATCATTCTTTCCCGCTTACTGGGGGCGGCAGGATACGGGATGTATTCCTCGATTATTGTGGTCCCTATCATGGTTATCGGGTTCACCCAACTGGGGATACGGAGATCAGCCATCTATCACATCGGATTGAAAACAGACCCTGAAAAGAATATTGTCTCCGCTCTTTTCATCTTACTTCTTATTTCCAGCTTTCTGAGTATTTTAATCTGTACACTGGTATACTTTTATTCGGAATCAAGTACTTATCATCCGCTGCTTATCGGGATCGTATTCCTTACCATCCCACTTCTTCTGGGAAATGTATTTGCCGGTGGTTTTTTTCTCGGAAAGGAACAGATCCGGCGTGCCAATTACCTGAATGCCGCCCCAACGGCCTTCAACCTTGTATTTGTGATCCTGTTCGTCTTGTTCCTGAGGTGGTCTGTCCTGGGTGCATTTATTGCCGTTGCACTTGCCAATCTGGTGACCTTCTTCTTTGTGTGCCGGATCCTGATCGTTCACGATCAATACAGGATTACCTGGAAATACCATGAACACCTCATGAAAAGCATGGTCCACCTGGGGATCATGAATGCATTGGCCATCTTCATCATGCAACTCAACTACCGGTTCGACATTCTGATGCTGAAGAAGATGTCGACACTCGAGCAGGTTGGATTCTATTCCCTTGCAACCCAGATCGCCGAGCAACTATGGCATATTCCATATGCCATTGAGTCCATTATCATGAGCCGTAGTGCCAATACCAAAGACAACGAGTTTGTGAATAAAACCGTTGCATCCATCTTCCGGGTTTCCTTATTAATCGGCATCCTGGGATGTCTGATCATGTTCTTTGTTTCGCCTTTTTTGATCCCTTTGATCTTTGGACAGGAATATGTGCAAAGTGTCCCGCTGATCCAGACCATTTTACCGGGGATCCTTCTGCTGGTTGCTTTCCGGATCCTGAACAGCCGTCTCATCGGTATGGGGAAACCACAGAATGCAATCTGGACATTCCTCCCGGCCCTCCTGTTGAATATCGGGCTGAACCTCCTCTGGATCCCGAAATACGGTGCGCTGGGCTCTGCGTGGGCAACCAACGTAAGTTATGGCGCCGGGTCACTGGTCTTTATTTTTCTCTATGCAAAAAAGATCAAAATGCCCGTCCTGGAGATTTTCAATTACCGAAAAAGCGATTTCTATTTTTTCCGGGATCTAAAACCCTTTCCAAAGCGGAAATCCAGAGCCTGAGAGAAGTACCGGTGCTTTCAATAATGTATGGGAATATTTTCGCTATTCTTTCGCTTTTCGCCATCCCCCGCAAAATCGTTATAGTATTTTGCCTTTCCCATATCCCCCCTTGCCCGGTATACCATACTCAGGTTCGCACAAACTTCATAGCTGAGGTTTCGCCGGGCAGCCTGTTCCCAGTATCTGATAGCAGTTGTGGTATCTCCCTGCATGATAAAATAATACCCGATGTTAAAATAGGGAACATCCAGGTTTGGGTATTTTTTCATGACATCTTCATTCAACTTCATCGCCTTTCCAAATTCTCCCTTCTCAAAATAAAGATCGGCCATCTTGAAAACGGCAGACAACGTTCCCGGATTGATTTGCAGCACTTTCTGGTAACAAGTGATGGCGCTGTCGAGCTTGTTTTTTTTGCGGTATGCCATGGCCATATTCAACCAGGCAGGCTGCATTTCAGGCTGCAACGCAATGGCTTTCTTCAAAAAAATGATTCCTGAATCGACTTTTGGTGATAGATTAATGTACACCGCTGCAAGGTCATTCAATGTTGTATATTCATTCGGATACATCTTCAAAGCCGTGCGAAAATGAGATACAATCACCTGCTGCAGATGTTCATTAACCGTTCCGTTCTGCTGAAAATTCGGATCCTGATAAACCACACTCGTCATGAAATTGGCAAACTCCACATTGGCCTTGACTGATTTATTCAGGTATTTAATATCCGACATATAAAGATCACGGAGGTTGCGCCATTCACGGTTCCTTTTGATGGTCATGGCAGTACAGGGAATCAGAAGCAGAACAATGATCATAATGATTTTTACCCGTTCATTGAATTCGATGGTGAGACTCCTGGGTTCGGTACGGAAAACCCTAAAGATCAGATAAACCAGTGCAATGACGAACCCCAGGGAAGCGTTAAAAACAAACCGTTCGCCTACAATACCGACCACCGGTGTCACCACATTGGTATAGATCGCGATGGCAATGAAATAATAGAGGATCGCGAATGAAAGAATATGCTTTTCCCTGAATTTCCTTATGGCATAAATGAAAAGGCCAAGATGAAGGATAAAAGAGATCGCCACCAGGATATTTCCCCACCCAGTGACAGGGATCATATTGTACCCGTAATAATAGAGCAAAGGATGCGGAAATACCAGGATCCTAAAATAAAACAACAACGACATCAACCCGGTACCCGTGCGTATCCAGAAGCTCTTCTCCACGAACAATGGATTATCAATAAAGGAATCCACATGGATGGCCTTGGGAAGAAATAACCAGGGAATGAATTGGGCCATCAATCCTACGAACAGTACAGCAGCGAAAATCCAGATGAAATTTTTCGGTTTCATGTCGGTGAAGAAATACAAAACCAACGGGTAGAGTGCAACGAATGGCAGAATAGATGATTTGCTCAAATAGCCAATAATGAAAACAATCAGCGCTGCAATAACATAGACGATCTTTTTCATTTCCGCATAGCAGAGAAAAAAATGCAAACCAACGAGCCCGCAGAGAAACGATAACAGCTCATCCCTGTTTTTCAGGCTGGCTACCATCTCCGTATGGACCGGATGTGCCATAAAAATCAACGTAATCAGGAATGGGAAGAGGATATTATAATTCTTCAGTAAGCGCTTAAGGATGAAAAATAGCAGGGTTGATATCCAGAAATAGAGAAGCAGGTTGATAATATGACTCCGGCCGGCTTTACCTCCTCCCCAAAGGCCATATTCAATGGCATAAGTCATTTTGACAATGGGCCGGTAGTCGGTTTGCTGGCTCCCCAAGTTGCCTTTTGGTTCCACATAAAAGGAGGAAAATATTTTGGGAATCGCAGCAAACCCCTTTTTTACCAGTTCGTTTTGCGGGCCTGTTACGAAATTATCATCTACCGCCCATTTGTTGAGCACCGTATTTCCGTATAGAATAACGGTACATATGAAAAAGATGAGAATGAAGTAACGGTTGGCTTTTCTTGAATTATCCACATTCATGATTCCTATTATAGGAGGAATCCGGATTTTACCATGCATGGGGCCTTTACCCCTTCTCGGTTTGTCGTCCGAAGAAGAGTTTGTCGTCGGAACATTCAACGACCTGTTTTTCTTGTGGTACAAAGAATTGCCCATGGATTAAAAGAAGAACTGCAAAAATAGAAATTTTACCGCACCCCGATTCAGCTTATCTTTCAACGTACCTTGCCAGTTCCACAAATTCTGCCACACTCAGTTGTTCTGCACGTTTATCCAGCAATGCCTGTATTCCGGGTAAAGGTGTTGTTCCTGCCGGGATCATCCCTTTCAATGCATTCCGTAATGTCTTCCTTCGCTGGTTGAAAGCAGTCTTTACTGTTAACAAGAAGAGTTCTTCGTTACAATCCAGCTTTTTTACCTGATTTCTCAGTAAACGGATGACGGCTGATTTAACTTTCGGCGGAGGATAAAACACTGATTCATTCACCGTGAACAGGTATTCGATATCGAACCAAGCTTTCAGCAGCACGCTCAGGATGCCATACTTTTTCGAACCCGGGGGCGAAGCGATCCGCTCGGCCACTTCTTTCTGAAACATGCCGATCAGCTCCGGAACCGAATTCCTGTATTCAAGTATGCGGAATAGGATCTGGCTGGAAATGTTGTAAGGAAAGTTCCCGATGACTGCGAACGGAGCTGGAATACCCGAAAGATCCGCTTTCAGGAAATCCTTTTCTATCAGCTTGCCGGAAATTCCTGGATACTGTTGATGAAGATACATTACTGCTTCGTTGTCGATCTCAAAAAAGAACGGATTCAACGCAGGGTTTTCAAGCAGGTATTTCGACAGGATACCGGTTCCCGGCCCGATTTCAACAACATTAATAACATCCCCCGAAAGGCAGCCGATGATCTTGCGGGCGAGGTTCTCATCACGGAGGAAATGCTGGCCCAGGTGTTTTTTCGGTCGTATCATCTTAGAATCCTTTATCTCCCCGCAACGACCGGAATCGTTTCCGGGATTCCGGAATATAGATGCTGCCTGGATATTTGCTCATCAGGGATTCATAAAAAGCCATCCCCTTCGCTGCATTTTTGAGATCTTGCTCGTTCATGCGTGCACGGAGGAACAACGCCTGGTCGGCTAGTACATCATCGGAATACGATTTTACAATTGTTCCCAGCAAAGTATCCGCTTCCTGGAATTTTCCTTCTTTCAAAAGGATACGCGCTTTTGCCATGTACATGTGGGGAAATATCGAATGATCCTTGAATGCCAGGGCTATCGAATCCAATGTCTTCAGCGCATCTTCATCTCTGTTCCGGTATTCAAGAAGATCGGCACGGGAATAATATCCCAATGCAATGGTGTTACTGTCGGCATCAAAATGTTCGCTGATCAGGAGCGACAGGGCCATTGCGTCGTTGGCGATGAGTTTCGAGGTGGAGGCTTTCAGGATATCCAGCTGTGACTGTGCCCATTTGAATTCGCCGATGTAATAGGATAATTTTGAATTTTTGAATTTGGCGGCTTCCCCTATTTCATCGTTTTTGAAATCCATATAGACTTGCTGGTACAACAAAGTAGCTTCCCATACATTATCGGTAAACATGTAAATATCGGCCAATTCAAGCTTTGCCTGGGACTTTAGTCTCAGGTCGATATCGGTCCGGTCCACAATTTTTGATAACATCCCGATGGCCCCTTTGTTTTTTCCAAGAAAAAAAGCATCAAGATGAGCCAGGTTTTTTGTAAGGATCACAGTTTGAATGCGGTTCTCCGTTAGAGAGATCTCTGTTTCGAATTCTTTTTCCAGTTCGGTCAATGATTTTTGCGATGGATTGGGATGTGATACCATCTGGATGAACCGTGTATTCAGCAGCTCCGTGCGGCTTTCATCATAAAACGGATACTCCTTCCCTTTCGATACCAGGTATTTATAGGCTTCGATCGCTGATGCATATTCCTGGTTTGAGATCGCCATTTTTGCCAGCTGGAAAACCCTGCCACCGTCTTCCCTTAAACGCCGGTCAAGTGACCTGGCCTGGATCAGGGCAAGTTCAAAATCTTTTTGCTGAACAGAATACCACCAGAGCATCTCTGAATAATAAGTCTTATCAGGTTCCTTCTGAGATTTTTCGAGAAGATATTTACGAAACAACTCATTCTTTGAATTATCCGGGTCATTTCCAAGGTCAAATTGTAAGCGGTCTTCGATGGTAGTTAAATACGATTTATTAAGTTCCAGCATGTGAAAAAATTCTTCCAGCGCTTTTTTAAACTCCCCGGTTCTTTCATAGATCATCGCCAGTTCAAATCCGAAGTGATAAGAATTATTCAGAAGTTGACGGCCTTTCAGGTAAACCTTTTCAGCATATTCATTTTCATTCCGGATAATGAAGGCATTGGCAAGCTCAGTGACCTGCTGCTGGTTCGGCTCAAGTTTCCGGATGGATTCCTCATATATTTTTTTTGCTTTCTCAGTATCGCCTTTGCGGAAAGCAATGTAACCCTGGTCTACAAGATACTTCAGCACATCCTTATCATTTTTTTGTGCGGTTTTTACCAATTTTTCTGCTTTACTGTATTCCTGAATTTCAACCAGGCAGAAAAAATAATAGGTATAGAGGTAAGAAGAGGGTTTCAGATTATACAGCCGTTCATAAACCTCAGCCGCCTTGCCATATTCCCTGTTCTGGAAGAACTGCATGGCAACCTGTTCATCATTGTTATCAGCAGCGTTCGTCTGGAATGGCAGTATGGGAGGATTGGAGGCAGGATGGTCCTGGGCAAAACAGTGAAGAGTGAAGAGTGAAGAGTGAAGAGTGAATATGAAGACGAAGAAAAATCGATGAAGCATAAAATAAAATATTATAGGTTCAAACGGTTGATGGCGATCCAAGCCATTAGGCCCATTCCTGTTTGAAGGCAGTGTTCATCCACATCGAATGTGCTTGTATGAAGGTTGGAAACGATGCCTTTTTGTTCATTTCTGATCCCGAGTCGGTAAAGGCAGGAAGGTACTTCATTGGCAAAGTAGGCAAAATCTTCTGATGTCATGCGCGCATCAAGGTCAATAACGTTTTTTTCTCCGAGATATTCTGCCGACCATTCCCGGATTTTGGATGTCAGTTGCACATCGTTTTCGAGGAATGGATATCCGTGTGCGATCCTCACTTCACAGCTCCCTCCCATGGCTGTTGCAATTGAAGAAGCCATGTGGGTGATCTTTTCATGGATGGATTTTCGCCAGGATTCATCATAGGTCCTGACGGTTCCTTCGATGGTAACCTTGTCGGGAATAATGTTGGTACGGCCTTCACCCGAAATCTTCCCGAATGAAACCACAGTCGGGATGATGGGATTTGCATTCCGGCTGACGATCTGTTGCAATGCGATGACAATATGGGATGCAATTACGATGGGATCGACCAGCTGTTCGGGTGTTGCCGCATGGCCGCCTTTGCCTTTTACGGTAAGGTAAATTTCATCCGTGGAAGCCATGTAAGGTCCGGCTTTCAATCCGATCTTCCCCACATCCACTGTGTTGATTACGTGCTGCCCGATCACGGATACGGGTTCCGGATTCTTCAGCACACCTTCGCGGATCATGCGGATGGCGCCGCCGGGATAGGTTTCTTCGGATGGCTGAAAGATCAGTTTCACGCTCCCTTCAAACCGTTCCCTGACCCGGTTCAGGATCCTGGCGGTTCCCAGCAGGCTTGCCATGTGAACATCGTGTCCACAGGCATGCATTTTTGCAGGTACCAGGGATTTGTATTCAACCGCATTCTCTTCACGGATCGGCAGTGCATCCATATCGGCCCGTAAGGCAATGTTTTTTGATTCCGGGTTAATCCCGTTTATGATACCTACAATCCCTGTCTCCGCTACTCCTTTGACATAAGTAATCCCGTATTCATCGAGCTTTTTACAAATGAATTCCGATGTTTTGAACTCTTCACATGAAAGTTCGGGATGCTGGTGAAGGTGGCGGCGGATTTTGCGCATCTCCTCGAAATATTCGGAAGAAAGAAGTTTTATCTGGTCCTTTAGATTATTCATAACCGAAAGCCAATTAAATATCCAAAGATATTACAAATTATCCACCCGGTATTCTTGCTTCCTTTTTCTGACAAGCATATCAACCTGGAAATTTACAGTTCATGAAAATCAAGAGGTGATTAAATCATTTCCACATAGTCTCAGGAGGTACGCTCCTTTTTCGATGAGTCTTCAGTACGCGTTAAGAAAAGAAGTAAATCTATCTTTCAAAGACATCAATCTCCCTGAAATAGTACGGCCCATGGCCGGAACCTTCACTTACCCACATTATGTACCTGCAATTAAACAACTTTTTCGCATCCGGAACGATGCTGTAGACTACCTTCCCGTTTCCCCAGATATCCAATGGACCCTCCATCGCAAGATACTTCCATCCGTTTGTTTTCGGGTCGCCGGTGACCATTGGTAAGGCAGGTTTATCGGATGCCCAGACGGAAAAAATTTCCGGCCCTCGTTTTGTATCCAGCGCCGCAAACACATGGAGGCTGTCAACCCCCAAGTTGTTCTGAAGATCCATCACAATGCGTCCTTCCCCCTGTTCAAACCAGACATCCTTTGCAGAATCTGAGGGAAGCAGATCGAACATGCCATCGTTGCAGGCCGGCACAACCATTCCCTGCTCAGGCTGATTGGTTTTCAGCTTTTCAGTCCCGGAGAAATAATAGTTGACCGTTACCCCATTTGGCATATGCATATCGGCATAATCCTTCATGCTGATTTTATAAGGAAGGTCATTCAGGTTGCGGTTTCTTATCGCCGTTAACCGGGCGGTGGGAAGCATATCCTCTGATACATTGCTTTTTTCCAATGTGAGGTTAAATCCTTTTCTTCCGGAAAAATCATCGTATAAAGGCTGCACAGGATGTGCCTGGTCGTAATAGTTTTCCGAAACCGTGATCGCAAAGATCTTGATGGCATCATTTTCAGGTAGCTGGAGGAACCCCGCTGCAGGACTTACATCCATGCTGTATTTGAAGATATAGGCATAATGGTAAGGGTCGTTAACCGTATCTTTCCGCACATGTGTGGCAAACCAGGCTACTTCATCGCGTTTGATGAATCCTTTTTCAAGCAATTTGATTCTTCCGAGTTTATCCCATACCCGTTTGTCGAATTGCCCGATCATCCCTTCATACTTCTGGACCCGGAAGGTCCTCTTGCTTTCACCTGCACGAAAAAACCCGTTGGTGTCGCGTATGGCGGCAGCCAGGATATAAATCCGGTTATAATTGCCGGTTTTCGGTAAGGGTATCTTTTGTCCCCTGCAAGTAAGAATATTGTTTTGCCCCTCGGTCTTGTTTCCAAGTGTAAACCGGACTCCGTCAACAGCCAGGGCTTCCGGGAATAATTCGGCAGGAATCCCGTACCCTTTTGCTGCGAAAACGCCATTCTTCTTGTATTTCTCACCAGCGATCACGTTTCCATCAAACGCCAGGGCCAATGGAATGCTTTCCGGTTCGCTGATTTTTTCAAGGGGTGAGGTGAGGGTAACCGCATAGCTTTTCAGTCCGTATTTCGTCAGGTTTACCAATAGTTTCCCTTCTTTCAGGGTAGCTTCACCGGTTTTGTGTTCCTGTCCGTCAATTTCATAGGCAGCAGTGATCTTTCCTGCAAAGCTGACCTCGGCATTTTCGATATCCTTCCCAAAGAGTTCCTGCAGTCGTAGAATCACCAGGTTGCCACTCTCCGCTTTTTTTAGTGCGCGGATATCTATCTGGGGCGTATTCACTTTTGCAAGGCAGAAGGTGTTTCCAAGGAAACCTGAATGTGCCGGCGCCTGGAATGCTTTCAACGGTTGGTTCAGGCTGCGGCCCTGCCATTCCGATTTGCCGGAGCGCCAGTCACCTTTATGGCTGTACAACCCATAGGTGAATTCATGGGTTCCCCAATCCTGCGTGGCCTGGTCATGGTAAAAATTGGTTGCAGGAGTGTAAAGTAATGTGAGCCGCAGGGTTTTATCATTCGGCTTATCGGATCCGAATTTACAATCTTCCATCACGGTAATGCCATAAGCTCCCGATTTATCCGTTAGGTCAAACCATTCCCTGGAAGGAACTTCATATTTTTTCTCATCGTTGGTTGCCCGCTCTATGGTACCCAGCCCGAGGTTATAGGTCGCCACGGTGTTACTTGCCATGAGAGGAAAAGAAGCTTTCAGGCTGACACCTTTCGACTGCCAGTCGACTGTGTTCCGGAAAATGATTCTTTTTCCACATTCCCCTGCGGTCAGACTGATGTTCTGAATGAAGACGGAATTCCGTGCAGTTCTTTCAACCTTAAAGGAAATCCGTACCGGACCACTTTCTACTAGAGTGATCTTTGGTGAACCATCAACAGTTCCTATCGGTGGATTTTTGCGGTCTTTCCAATCCATGTTCCAGGCAGGCCAGTATTCTGGATGCTCTTTCTGGAATTCGAGGCGGGCGGGAGAAGAAAGGATTTCTTTATTCAGTTTTTTATCTATAATGGAAGATACATCGCCGTTGGTATTCAGCACCACTTTATAGAATTCATTTTCCAGGAAATTGCTTCCTGGGATGAGGCTGTTCTTCAGTTCGCTTTCTGTTTTTGAAGGCCACACATGATAACAGGTCAGACCGAAGGAAGGAACATTGGCGAGGAAAAGGAGTTTGAAGGAAACCTTTGTCCGGCTGAGAACCTGGGAAGAGACTTCATTTCCATTGGGATCATATACCTGGATGAATTCCGGTGCCCCTTCCGGATAGGTTACTTCTGCCTCTACCACATCTTCACGTGAAACGGCGATGGGGTTATATACCACAATGGCTTTCCCGTTTCCTCTTGTATCCATCGCCCGTATCATGGTCCCGACCGAGCTTTCCAGCGTGGAAGCAAATTTGTTCTGGGCCAGCACTTCATCATTCCATGCATATTCATAGGCTTTCGGGATGCAGGTCCCGGGAAGGATATCGTGCATCTGGCTTCCGAGTGTCAGCCACCAAGCTCCGTTCAGGGAATTAAAAGGGTAGGGAATGCCGCCCAGCCAGTCGGCTGCAACAGCCAGCGGTTCAGCAGATTGGGCGAGCAGTTCATTTTTCCTGTTCCAGCGCTTCATATAGGCCTGCGAGGTAAGCGAACCTGCCGAATGCTGCGTCAGTAAAAGATCTCCGGAATAATTTGGAAGATTGTGCTTCTGGTCATCGGTAAGGTCGCGGAAGAGCTGATCGGAAGAACAGAGATAAACATTTATTTTGCTGTCCGGATTTTTAAGACTACCCATTCCATTTTTTATGGCAGTTTCTGAGGGTGCACCCCCGATATCACCGGTACCGTAATAGCGGTAATCGGCATAAACACCGTATTTCTTTCCATTCTCCATTACGCGGTCCACCCAGTATTTTGCAGTATCCAGCCGGGGTTGGATATCCCCGCTATAATCAGTTGCATTCAGCGCGGCTACAATGCCTTTGCCATCGGGCCCGGTCCAGTTGCCAATATTGAATGGGATCCCGACAGCCGAACCCCATTCCAGTTTCTGCGTGGAAAACCCCTTAATCCCGCAATGTGCCAGGATGGATGGGAGGTGCGACTGGAAACCGAAACAATCAGGGAGCAAAAAATCCACACTTTCCTTGCCAAATTCATTACGGAAATAATTGTTCCCATAGAGTACCTGCCGGAGGATCGATTCGGGCGAGGGGATGTTCGCATCACATTCATCAACCGAGGAACCTCCAACGAACCAACGGCCTTTGCTGATGTATTTTTTCAGCTTTTCGTAACGGTCGGGATAATATTCCTTCATCATCTTATATCTCCTGGCGCCGGTAAAA
>JADGPR010000070.1 GCA_017882335.1 Bacteroidales bacterium
TTCCACAAAGTTCCCGCCTTTTCCGCTTGCTCCCGCTGCTCCAAAAAGGCTTGAAGACCGGATGACATAATATCTTTCCGGATGTTCCTCGCAAAATATTCTCCAGCAAGCTTGCTATTCCCGTACACATTTATGGGATTGGGGACATCATCTTCTATATATGGCTTCTTTTTCCTGCCATCAAAAACGTAATCAGTGCTTACATATATCAAAGTGGAGTTAAGCTCAGCGCAAATCTTCGCTATATTCCTGGCACCCATCGCATTCACACCAAACGCAATGTCTGCATTCTCCTCTGCATCATCCACCCTGACATAAGCTGCACAGTTAATAATAATATCAGGCTGGATATTTTTTAAGACTTTTTCACATAATTCAAACTTCGTGACATCAATATCGGCATGAGTGAGCGGAACTATTTTCTGTTTTGAGCTAGTAAATACCTTTACAAGATCACAACCAGGCTGCCCGTTTGACCCGATAATGGCGATTTTCATGAATTTCATTCTCTCCACTGCGTGATTTCTCCCGCAAGCTTCACCGCTGTATCTGCGTCATCAGCTCCCATAACAAGCTTTGTATCATAATCCGCAATATTTCTCTGCCGCCTGAGGTAATGCAGTTTATTCGCGATTACAGCGTTCTTTTTGTACAACATACTCAAGACCATTCTATGAACTTCAGGTGTCTTTTCTTCAATAGCCATAGCATTTCTCATGGCTAAAAAGGAAGCATAGTAGGCTCTACCCACAGCAGTCCTGATCCTTGCTTCATTATTCTTTCCAAGTTCTCTGGCCAAATCCAAAAAATCAGAGCTGGTCCACTTTATTGTCCAAAATATCACGTATGGATATCGGCAGGAAATGCATTTGCAAGGTTTTTTCCAGCATTTTCCACACTTGTTTGGCCTGGCAGGAATCCCTTAATTCGCATTTCTTGCCCAGCACACAGTCGGTCCAGGACAATTGTTCATGATAGGCGTCTAAAATCATGCGTATATTGATTTCCTCGGGACTTTTGTCAAGCTCATAGCCCCCATAAATTCCTTGCATACTTTTAATCAAACCGGCTTTTTCAAGAGCTTCAGGATGACTATTTCATTCCGCTGTTACCTATCCTGCGACCGGAATCCTGGCCAAACCTGCATATCGGCAATACCCCGCTTTACCGGAATGACAGCGTGGTTCAAGGAAATGAAAGTTTTGAAATCTACCTCAAGGATGATTCCCAGAATCCGACATTCTCATTCAAGGACCGCGCTTCAGCCTTGGTTTCCGCATGGGCGATGGAAAACGGCATTTCCACTTTGATTGCTGCATCCACAGGCAATGCCGGATCTTCACTGGCAGGCATCTGTGCGGCACAACACCAAAAGTCGATCATCCTCATACCCGCAAAAGCTCCGTTGGCCAAACTTACACAGATCATGATGTATGGAGCCAATATTATCCCGGTGAACGGCACTTATGACGATGCATTCGACCTTAGTGTGGAAGCATCCCGGTTATTTGGATTTTATAACCGGAATACGGCCTATAATCCGCTCACCATCGAAGGCAAAAAAATCGTTTCTTTTGAAATTTACAACCAGCTTGAATTCCAGGTTCCAGATCGTGTCTTCGTACCAACCGGCGACGGCGTGATCCTCTCCGGGGTATACAAAGGCTTTGAGGAGATGCTGCTGCTGGGAATCACTGACCGGATACCGGTCATTGTTGCTGTGCAGGCTGCGGGAAGCCCAAACCTGGTCAACAATATAGATCATCAGAACTTCAGTATTACAAAATCTGCTACCATTGCAGATTCTATTTCGGTGGATGTGCCAAAGAATTTTTTCATGTCGGCAGGGTTTATGAAAAAGTACAAGGGCGAATCTGTGACTGTGACGGATGAAGAGATCCTGCAGGCATCGGTACAACTTTCGGGATCGGCCGGGATATTCGCGGAACCGGCTGCTGCTGCTGCCTTTGCCGGATTGTTAAACTTCACCCGGTCGGACAGGATCCCTCATGGATCAAAAAATGTGGTATTGCTTACCGGAAATGGGTTGAAGGACCTGGCTTCCGTTCAATCACAAATCCATCTTCCGGCACCGGTAGATCCGGATATCCTGTCGCTCGGGCAGTTGATCCGCACAATCCTTTCCAAAAACCCATAAATGATCTCATTTTCCCTGAACGGACGAAGGATTGATTATGCAGGTGATGAAGGCCGGACACTTTTATCTTATTTGCGGGAGACAGAAGGGATCACTTCTGTAAAAGATGGTTGCTCGGGTCAAGCCTCCTGCGGTGCATGCATGGTGGAGATCAACGGGAAAGCAAAGCTTTCCTGCACCCAGAAACTGAAATTCCTGGACGGTTTTCAGGTCATTACGATGGAAGGGATCCCTGAAAAAGTGCGTGATGTGATTGCAAAAGCATATGTTAACAAAGGCGCTGTACAGTGCGGGTTTTGTACCCCCGGAATGATCATAAGAACGAAGATCCTGTTTGCAGAAAACCCCGACCCAAGCCGTGAAGAGATCAAAAAAGCCATTAACCAAAACCTTTGCCGTTGTACAGGATATGTAAAAATCATTGATGCAATTGAAGATGCGCTGAAGACATTGCGGGAAGGGAGTGAGAGCAGAAATAATCCGCCGACTGCCGGCATTGGCCAATCGCTTACAAAATATGAAGCATATGAAACGGCGACCGGTAAGAGATTGTTCGTGAACGATATGAAATTTGAGGGCATGCTTCATGCCGCTCTGCGTTTCAGTGACCATCCCCGTGCCCGGGTTATTTCCATCAACACCGATGCAGCACTTGCATTGGATGGCGTTATCAGAGTATTTACTGCTTCCGATGTTCCCGGAGACCGTTATACTGGTCTTATTTTCAGCGACTGGCCATTGATGATTGCCAAGGGAGAAACGACGCGGTACATTGGTGATGTTATTGCCAGTGTTGTGGCTATTGATGAAGATACTGCCCGAAAAGCAGCACAACTGATCCGGATTGAATACGAAATTCTTGAACCCGTTTCGGATGTTCACAGGGCATTAAAAGTGGATTCACCACAGGTACATCCTGGTATGTCGAATCTGCTTGAAACCTGTGTGGTAAGAAGAGGACAAGCGGACGGGCGGACAGGCGGACAAGTTATCTATACATCTTTCGGAGTTTATGAGACCCAGCGTGTCGAACATGCCTTCCTGGAAACCGAAGCGGCTGTTGCGCTTCCAGCCAAAGAGGGCATTCATCTTTACAGCCAGGGTCAAGGTATTTATGTTGACCAGCAACAGATTGCTTCGCTGCTTGGGCTAAATGAAAGCCAGGTAAGGGTTACGCTGGTTCCATGCGGCGGAGGCTTCGGTGGACGCGAGGACATGACCGTTCAAGGCCATGCTTCACTGTTTGCTTTCCTGTTACAAAAACCCGTGAAGGTGCATCTCTCTCGGGAAGAATCTATCATCATGCATCCCAAGCGTCACCCGGTTTGGATGGATATTTCGCTGGACTGCGATGAAAAGGGAATGCTGACTCATTTGAAACTTCGTGCGATAGGGGATACCGGCGCATATGCCTCGGTGGGGACTAAAGTGATGGAACGCGTGGCAGGTCATGCCAGTGGCGGGTATTATCTTCCATCGGTTGATATTAAATCATTGACCGTTTATACAAATAACATTCCTTCTGGCGCCATGCGTGGTTTTGGGGCCAACCAGGTGGCGTTTGCCCTGGAAAGCTGCATCGATGAACTCTGTGAAAAAGGCGGTTTCGATCGGTGGAAATTCCGTTACGACAATGCCCTGGTTTCAGGCAAAATGACAGCTACCGGGCAGGTTCTCGACAAAGGGGTTGGGATCAGGGCGTGCCTGCTTGCCCTAAAAGATCATTTTTATTCCGCAAAATATGCAGGATTGGCCTGTGGGATTAAGAATTCGGGGGTCGGTAATGGCATGACCGATTTCAGTGATGTGAAGATCCGGATTTTACCAGGAGGAAGGGTGATGATTGAACATGGATGGACAGAGATGGGCCAAGGTGTTCACAATATGGCCATTCAGACCCTCCACCAGGAAACCGGAATTGATGCACACCTGATCGATGTGGTTGTTGATACCGATGCTGAAATTCCCACGGGGATGACTACTTCCTCGCGTGCAACTGCTCTGTTGGGCAATGCCATTATTGATGCATCCATCTCCCTGAGGAATGATCTGAAAAATAAATCTCTTGATCAATTGGCCGGGAGTACCTATACCGGCAAGTATTATTGTGACTGGACAACCAAACCCGGTGCCGATGTTGAGAAGATCGTCACACATTATTCCTATGGATATGCAGCCCAGCTGGTTGTTCTTGATGATAAAGGCGAGATCGAAAAAGTATTTGCGGCCCATGATGCAGGCAAGATCATGAACCCGATGCTTTTTGAAGGCCAGATCCAGGGTGCTGTCCATATGGGCGTAGGTTATGCCCTTTCCGAAGATCTTCCCATGGAGAATGGCCGGCTGGTAAGTACTAAACTCCACGACTGTGGCGTGTTGACTGCATTGCAAACACCCGATATAGAAGTCATCGGCATTGAAGAAGAAGATCCCGTGGGACCCTATGGGGCGAAGGGTATCGGTGAGATCGGACTGGTTCCGACCGCTGCGGCCGTTGCCAATGCATTGTATTCTTTTGATGGAATCAGAAGAAGAAGCTTGCCGATGAAACGAGGAAAAAATAAATAAGATGATATTCCTGAAAAACGGTACCTGGATAGACTGGCAGACGCTGGAATTCAGAAAAACAGATATCCTGGTGGAAGAAGGCCCGGATGGGAAACTCTTTTTCGATCCGGACCCTGAAAGAACTGAGCATATTACTGGCATTGATTGTTCAGGAAAATTTATCACCCGGTCCTTTGCCAACGGACATCACCATTCCTATTCTGCACTGGCACGCGGGATGCCGGCACCTAAAAAAAATCCCATAAATTTTTCAGAGATCCTTCAATTCATCTGGTGGAACCTTGACAAGGCACTCGACCCTGATATGATCCGGTTGAGTGGACTGGTGACAGCCATGGCCTGTGTAAAAAACGGCGTCACTTTTGTCATCGATCATCATGCTTCGCCTTTTGCCATTGAAGGAAGCCTTGAAATCCTTGCACAGGCATTTGAAGAAGTAGGAGTAGGGCATTTGCTTTGTTATGAGATTTCCGACCGCGATGGCCTTGACATTGCGCGCAAAGGCCTTACAGAGACCGCAACTTACCTGGAGAAAAGGCAGGGACTTGTCGGATTGCATGCCTCTTTCACTGTGGGCAACGATACCCTGAAACAGGCGGTTGACCTGGCGGTGGCAGCAAATTCAGGAATTCATATCCATGTAGCCGAGGATAAAAGCGATGAAGAAGATTGCATCCGGAAATACAATATACGGGTGATCGAACGTCTCGAGTCGGCGGGAGCGCTGCAGTTTTCAAAAACCATTCTTGCCCATTGCCTTCATCTGGATGATCACGAAAGAAGCCTGGTTGAAAGATCACCGGCATGGGTGGTTCAAAACATGGAAAGCAACCTGAATAATTCGGTTGGTTTTTTTACTTCAAAGGGGCTTGGCTCACTGATTATGCTCGGTACGGATGGGATGCACAGCGACATGCTACGCAGCGCCCAGTCGGCATTTTTTGCCGGTCATAATTTTGATTCCATTGATTATGGTGAAATCTATCGCCGGTTCCGTAATATTCATCATTATATAAATATAAATGGATTTTCGGGCGATGCTGAAAACAATCTGGTTATTCTTGACTACGACACTCCCACACCTTTGACCGGCAGCAATTTTTTGGGGCATTTTCTTTTTGGATTTAAAGCAAGAGATGTAACCCATGTCATCTCAGACGGGAAACTCATCGTGGAAAGCGGAACCCTTCTCACAGTAAATGAAAAAGAAATACTGGCTGATGCGCAATTCCAGGCAGGTCGACTCTGGAAAAAGATGAAATAACGCAGTATTATGAAGTCAATCCTGATTATCAACGGTACCGTTATTTCAGCAGTATCTTCTGTGAAAGAAAACCTGGCAATTGATAATGGGAAGATCATAGCGAAAGGTCAGCTTGAACCAAATCATTACCCGGAATATGAAATTATCGACGCAACCGGCAAACTGCTGTTTCCCGGTGGTATCGACCCGCATGTTCACTTCGCATTGCCGACACCTGCAGGAGCATCCTCGGATGATTTTGCTTCGGGCAGCAGGGCCGCAGTTGCAGGGGGAACAACCAGTTTCATCGATTTTGTCACACCTCAGCGCGGACAATCCCTTTTAGAGGCACTATCGCTGAGAAGAGCCGAGGCAGCAGCCAGTTTCCTCGATTACTGGCTCCACATGGGCATTAGCGAATGGAATGTTTCCATTGCATCCGATGTCATCCGGTGTATTGAAAAGGAAGGAATTATTTCGTTCAAGGCTTACCTGGCATACCGCGAATCCATCGGAATCAGTTTATCTGAATTGCAACAGGTGATGAAGGTTGTGGGATCGGAGGGAGGATTGGTGATGGTGCATTGCGAGGATGGGGAAATGATCAGCCGGCTGCAACATGAATTTCTCTTGAAAGGAAAGACACATGCCGGCTATCATGCTCTTTCTCATCCCGCGGAAGCGGAAATCCGCGCCGTGGAAAAAGTGATTGAACTTTCCGGAAAAACCGGATGTCCGGTATACATCGTTCATACTTCCACACGACAGGGTGCTGAGGCCATTGCTGAAGCCAGGAAATCTGGATTGCCCGTTTTTGCAGAAACCTGTCCGCATTATTTGCTGCTGGATGATTCTGTTTACGATGAAAGGTTGGATAACCTCCGTGTTCTGCCTTATGTTGTTTCACCGCCACTGAGGACATTCACAGACCAGGAATACCTCTGGAAAGGGCTGGCTGACGGCACATTTGATACCATAGCGACAGACCATTGCCCTTTTAACCTTCATGGACAAAAAGACCAGGGACTCCATGATTTTACGAAGATCCCGAATGGGGCAGGCAGCATTGAACATCGGCTGAGCCTCTTATACACCTATGGCGTTCTGACCAATAAAATTACGATCAACCAATTTGTAAGTCTGGTTTCCACCCGTCCTGCAGAAATCTTTGGAATGGATGATCATAAAGGAAAGCTGGATATTGGTTTTGATGCCGATGTTGTGATCTGGGATCCTGACACCAGAAGAATCATCTCTGTAAAGAATCATTTCCAGCATTGCGATTCTGATATTTATGAGGGATTTTCTATACAAGGTCAGCCTGAAACCGTTATTGTGAAAGGGGAGGTTGTATTCCGCAAAAACACATTAAATTCATAGATTAAATCATCCGCTTTACATGATCCGTTGCCAGTTTCTTCAACACATCGGCCGATTTTTCAAACCGGTTGGCCAGCATCATCGCAGCAATTATATATGGCTTAAAACCTGCCTGTTTGTAGAGTGGAATCCTGTACCGTTCAAAAACAGACGCGGTAACTTCACCTTCACCGCAGGAAATGCCTGAAATATCTGCCGGCAGGCAATGTAAATACAAGGCCTTTCCCTCCCGGGTCAGTTTCATTTTCTCTTCTGTACATTCCCAGTTTTTAAACCGGGCATTGTTGGCAAGGCATTCTTGCTCCAGCCCTTTCAGTCCATCATGATCGTTATTGCGCAGCAAATCGGTCCGGCGCTGCATGACCTGGAATGGAGCCCAACTTTTGGGGTATATAATATCAGCATTCCTGAATGCCTCTTCCATTGAGTTGACAACGCGGAAACTGCCGCCACTCTCGCCGGCCTGTTTCCCGGCCTGTTCAATCACTTCGGGGATGAGTTCGTACCCTTCGGGATAGGCAAGGTCCACCTGCATTCCGAAACGGGTCATCAACCCTATGATTCCCTGCGGAACCGAAAGGGGCTTTCCATAACTTGGGGAATAGGCCCAGGTCATGGCGATTTTTTTTCCTTTCAGATCTTCCAGCGACCTAAACTGGGTTTTCAGGTGCAGCAGGTCAGCCATGGATTGGGTTGGATGGTCGATATCGCATTGAAGGTTGATGATGCCTGGCCGTTGTGGCAGCACTCCATCGGCAAAGGCCTCATCGAGTGCAACTCCGACTTCCCGCATGTAGGTATTTCCGGCGCCGAGAAACATATCATCGCGGATACCGATGATATCACTGAGAAATGAGATCATAGCAGAAGTTTCCCTTACCGTTTCGCCATGTGAGATCTGTGATTTTCCTTCATCAAGATCCTGAACAGCCAACCCGAGCAAGTTCGCTGCCGATGCAAAGGAAAAACGGGTTCTCGTGGAATTGTCGCGGAACTGAGAAATAGCGAGTCCGGAATCGAAACAACGCGTCGAAATGTTATGATCGCGGAGATATTTGAACGCTTCTGCGATCGTCAGGATCGTTTCCAGTTCACCATAGGTTTTTTCCCAGGTAAGAAGGAAATCTTTCTGATAAAGGTTAGAAATCGTAGTATCAAGTTTTTGCAAAAAAGCATTGAATGTCTTATCCATATAATATCACAGTATTTTTATTAAGATAAATGATACGCAAGTGCGGCATAAAAAGCAGATGCTGCAACCAGGTCGCTTACTGCTACCTTTTCATTTGCAGCATGTGCCAGAACCTCATTCCCCGGCCCGAATCCTATGCAGGGGATTTTGAAATACCCGTTAATGGTAACCCCATTGGTTGAAAAGGTCCATTTATCGACCAGGGGTTTTTTATCAAACAGCCCGGTATATGACTTGCAGGCGGCGGTGACGAGGGGATTATCTTCTGCAATTTTCCATGTAGGATAATACTTCTCCATGCCATACCGGAGGCCGGTATAGGCTGTTTCTTCGTACTGCAAGACGTTTACACTTGCATCCATGTCTTTTACGATCTCCAGTATCTCTGCAACGGCCGATTCCTTCGTTTCACCCCATGTCAGGCGACGATCCAGGTGAATCTTTGCATAATCGGCCACGGCACAAAGTGACGGACTTCCCGATACAAATTCTGAAATGGCAACACTTCCTTTTCCCAGGAATTCATCCTTCGGAAGGCGTTCATTCAGTTTTTCAATTTCCAGGCAGACACGTGATGCCATATAAATTGCGTTCTTTCCGCGTTCAGGTGCAGAACCATGCGCCGAAACGCCCCGGAATGTGACCTCAATCTCCATCCTTCCACGATGCCCACGGTAGATATTCAGGTTAGTTGGCTCGGTGATAATGACAAAATCGGGAACGATCTTTTCTTCTTCTACCAGGTATTTCCAGCATAAACCATCACAATCTTCCTCCATCACTGTTCCGGTGAAATAGATCGTAAGATCACCGTGAAATGCCAGCTCCTTCAGGATTCTGCCGGCAGTAACAAAAGCAGCCGGACCCCCTTTCTGATCCACCGTTCCACGGCCATGAACAAATCCGTCACGGATTTCACCCGAAAAAGGATCTTGGGTCCAGTTCCCGATGTTGCCAATATCCACGGTGTCGATATGGCCATCAAATGCCAGGATTTTTTTCCCATTCCCGATACGGCCGATCACATTCCCAAGTCCATCTATCCTCACCCCATCGAAACCTGCTTCCTCCATCTGACGCTTCAATTCGGCAGCCATAGCCTGTTCCCCGGTACTCAGGGAACGGATATTTACCAGTTTCGAGAGGTTTTCGGCCGTATAATCTTTGTAAGATTGTGCCAGTTTATTGATTTTTGCTGAAATATCTTTCATTCATCAAGTGGTTAAAAATAATATGGTGGTAAAAGAAAAAGGCATATTCTTATACTTTTCTCAACTTCTCTGCAGATAACAGTATGACCTCGTACGTTGCCGGCAAAGTGAAATCCGGCTCTTTTTCATGATTTCCGACGGACGAAATGGCATCCTTAATGGCCAGCCATACCGAAAATGCAAGCATGAAAGGAGGTTCTCCCACAGCTTTACTCTTGCGGATGGTTCCGGGATTCGGAACATCCTTCAGGATCTCAACCCTGAAATCTCGCGGGATGTCATTCACCGTTGGGATCTTATAGGTGTCGGGCGAATGAGTCAGCTGATTTCCATCGTTATCCCATTTCATCTCCTCTGTTGTACACCATCCCACACCCTGAACGAATCCACCCTGGATCTGTCCAAGATCGATCCCTTCCACCAAAGAATCCCCCACATCATGAACGATGTCGGTCCGGATCAGCGTATGCATCCCCGTGAGGGTGTCAATAATGACTTCTGAAACCGCCATTCCAAAAGCATAATAATAGAAAGGAGTTCCCTGTCCTTTTTCCTTATCGAAAAAGATCCCGGGAGTCTTGTAAAATCCGGTAGAACTAAGGCTGACCTGTTTCAGGTAAGCAATTTTTAGCATTTCGGGAAAGGATATTTTCCGGATGGGATTTACTTTATCGGAAAGATAATTATTTTCAAAAACGATGTTCTCTTTTAAGGTCTTATCATCTGGAAACCGGGTTGCAAATTCGGCTACTGCCACTTCCGCAATCCTTGATTTCAGAATATCGATCGCATTTTTTACAGCCATTCCGTTCAGATCACTGCCAGAGGATGCTGCAGTAGCCGAGGTGTTTGGGATCCTGGATGTATTGGTGGCATCCACTTTTACCATCTCAGGCGACACACCGAACTCTTCCGAAGCAATCGTGGCAATCTTGGTATGAATACCTTGGCCCATTTCTGTCCCTCCATGATTGACCAGCACCGTTCCGTCTGTGTAAATATTGACCAGCGCCCCGGCTTGATTGAGAAATGCGGTAGTAAAGGAGATCCCGAATTTGACGGGTGTCAGCGAGAGCCCTTTTTTATAAAATTCGTTTTCCTTGTTGAACCGGTCGATCTCCTTCCTGCGGTTAACATAATCAGAGGATCGGAGCAGCTTATCATAGATCATGAGAAGGTGATTGTTTTTCACCTTCTGGCCATAAGGTGTCATATTGTTTTTTTCTTTCTGATAAAAATTCAGATAGCGGATCTCTGCCGCATCTTTCTTCAGGAAACGTGCGATCCTGTCGATGGCATTTTCAATGACCGCCATGCCCTGCGGACCGCCAAATCCCCTGAAGGCTGTATTGGACGGATGATTTGTTTTCCACGCATTTCCCCTGATCAGGATATCGGGAATATAATAGGCGTTTTCGGCATGCAACATGGCCCTGGATAAAATGGCCAATGAAAGGTCTGCAGAGGATCCTGCATCTGCATTCAATTCCACTTTATAAGCAAGGATCAACCCTTTTTCATCAAATCCAATCTCATAGTTTGAAAGAAAGCGATGCCTTTTACCGGTCATCACCTGATCGTCATCGCGAAAAAGATGAATCTTTACCGGGCGCCGGGTTGCATTAGCAAGCAAGGCAGCCCAGGCAGCCACATGGTTACCCTGGGTTTCTTTTCCACCAAACGCACCGCCCATCCGTTTGACTTCAACCTCCACTTCGTTCTTCTGAATTCCCAGTACTTTCGCCACGATGGTTTGAGTTTCTGACGGGTTCTGGCTGGAAGCAAAGATGTTCATTTCCTTACCTTCGCCGGGAATAGCCAGCGATGTCTGCGTTTCCAGGTACCAGTGTTCCTGCGCACCGGTCTTCAATGTCCCGTCGAACTTATAAAGAGCTGCTTCCAGCGCTGCATCTGCATTGCCTCTTTCTATTTTTCGTTCGGCATCGATGCTGTTGTTTTTCGCCATCGCAGTTTCAAGATCAAGGATGGCTTCGAGCGGTTCATAGTCAACCCGGATCAATCTGGCCGCCTCCGTTGCAGCTTCTTCATTTTCGGCACCGATCAGTGCGATGGCCTGTCCAATGAAAGTAACTTCATTTTCGGCAAGACAAGGCTCGTCATGGATCACCGGCCCCATCTGGTTCTCACCGGGAATATCCGTGGCGGTGAGAATGGCCTTCACACCAATTATTTTCAAGGCCTCCGAGAGATCGATGTTGAGGATCCTTGCGTGTGCGTATCTGCTAAACACCACCTTCCCCAGGAGTAACTGGTCATTTACCGGAATATCGTTGATGAAAACGGATTCACCCGTTACATGTTTCCTGGCGCTATCGTGTGGTCTGTTGGTCGGCATCAATTTGTTTCTAAATAAAACTTCAGCAATAAATTCGCTGCAACTGTTTTCCTAAACTCCGCTCCAGCCCTGGCATCTGAGAGTGGATCGAATTCTCTGTTGAGGATGATCATAGCTTCCTGTATCGTTTCCCTGGTCCATTTTTTTCCCTCCAGGTATTCTTCTGTTTTCAGGGCACGCTTGGTCATGGCAGCCATCCCCCCAAAAGCAAGCACAATTTCTGCCACAATCCCTTCAAGTGTTTTTAGCCTGAAAGCCCCAGTTACAGTTGAAATATCAAGGTCTTTCCGTTTCGAAACCTTATAGGATCCGAATGTAACTCCGGATGGGGTTTTCGGAACGATGACCTCCGTGATCAGTTCGTCATTTCTCAGGCACGTTTGCCGGTAACCTGTAATGAAATCCTCAATTCCGATAATCCTTTTCAAAGTCGGAGAGCTTATTTTAATTTTTGCCCCGAGTGCAAATAAAACAGGAAGTGTATCACCGATAGGGGATGCGGAACCGATGTTTCCACCAATCGTTGCAATGTTACGGATTTGGAGAGAACCAAAAATCTTGAGTATCTTATGGAATGAAGGGATCCTTTTTTCTGTGATATCCTTCACCTGTTCAAGGGTCAACCCGGCACCGAATACATAATTATCGTTGGATTCCCTGAATGTTTTCAGTTCGTCAATGGCTGATATATCAAGGATCAGGGGAAGGAATTCTCTATTTTTCGTTTGCCTTAAAGCTACATCCGTCGATCCACTGATCAGTGCAGCTTCCGGGTTTTTCTTTCTTAACCTGAGAGCCTCAGCCAGGGTGAACGGTTTATAATAGGTTTGTTTTTCTGTTTGTATTTCCAATGTTTTCCTGCCTGTGGTGATCTCTTTCAACATCGAGAAGATCATCTTTTCTCTCCCGGAAAAATGATCTTTCCCATCCGTGCAGGCTTTCCGGGCTGCCTCAAGGATCGGTTCATATCCTGTGCACCTGCAAAGGTTCCCGGTCAGGGCGTCCTCGATGACCTCCCTTGAAGGGTCGATGTGATTTTTGAAAAGGGCGAAGAGCGACATAACGATCCCGGGAGTGCAGTACCCGCATTGTGTGCCATTTGTTTCAATCATCATCTGCTGGACAGGATGAAGGGTGTTCCCGTTTTTCCCTGAAAGGGCAAGGTTCTCCACGGTAATAAGTTGTTTTCCGTGTATCATGGGAAGGAATACCAGGCAGGAGTCAAGTGCCTTGTAAATAAGGCTTCCATTGTTCCCGGGTTCTGCAACCACAATAGTACAGGCGCCACAATCACCTTCCGTGCAACTTTCTTTTACACCCTTGTGCAGCGGACCCGACCGGAGATAATTCAGCACCGTGGTGGAGGGTTTCAGCCCTGGAACCTTCAAAAAGTCAATCTCAACAATCTTGTCGTCAAGTACAAATCTGACGGTATGTTGCATGGAACTAGATTTAACAGAAAATTTCGACGAAGGTAAAATTACGCATATAAAGCAGAATATAAAGCAATCGTTCTTTCATTCATAACCACACATATGTGCGGTTTTTTTATACAAGATATTAAATATTTAATACAAATTTTAAAAAATAGAAATATAATTTTTTAATTATTATGGTTTAAACCATTGTTTATTAGATGATTAAAAAGAGACTGATTTGCTTTTATTCTTTTCTTGATCGGCTGGCATATCCTTTGCATTTCTGCTGCCCATGCATTTTGACCTTAATGATTTTACAAAGTTACTCAAACACAGAAACCCCATACCAGGAAGAAATCATAACAAGGATCGAAAGAGGTCAATTCTTTGATATATTGAGACAATAAATTCCACACCACCCATAACCGCATATCATTTCATGCGATTATATATAAAACCCACATGAGCCAGCGACTCATGCCCGTTAGCATAGGCGGCATCGGCCTCAGTAGTCCTTCGAAGAGCTTTGAGCGTCATGCTTTTGCCGAGACAGGTGGTCTGAAGCTAAAAGAACATGCGGAACTCAAGGAGGTAGAAAGTATGGGCGGTTTAATTCAAAAAAATGCAGATGCATCTAAAATGCCTGAAGAAGGTAGAAGAGATTTACTTGAAGGCTTAATTGTTAATCTTATCAGAAAGATTGGACTGCACCCCTGATAGTAGACAGTTAGTTAAGCAACAATATTTAAGGCAAACTCCACTTCGAACTGTTCTGGAGATCTATAGCCAAGAGCTGA
>JADGPR010000021.1 GCA_017882335.1 Bacteroidales bacterium
AATCCTCTTGGAGTTTCAGTCACCCCAGACGGAAATAAAGTATATGTCGCGAACTGGAATAGCGATACTGTATCTATAATTGACACGGCAACAAACACTGTTACAGACACGGCGAAGGTAGGAAATGTTCCTTCTGCTTTTGGACAGTTTATATGTACTCCTCCGGCACAACCACCATTACTTCCTGTTGCAAATTTCAATAGTGACATCACCGAGGGTTATGCTCCTCTTTCCGTGCAGTTTACAGATCTCTCTAAAAGCGCAACTGGATGGAGCTGGGACTTTGGAGACGGAGATACTTCAACCGAGCAGAATCCCATGCATACTTACACTGTGGCAGGAACCTATACCGTTACTCTAACAGTAAGCAATGCAAATGGTATTAATTCGAAATCTGCTACGATACTAGTTCAGGCTGTTGCACCAATTTACTATTCTGGAAATGGTCACTACTATGAAGTGAAAAATGTGACGGGAGGCATTTCTTGGGAAGACGCGAAAAATGAAGCTCAATCTTTATCCTATTCAGGTATGAATGGACATCTGGCTACGATCACTTCTCAGGATGAAAATGACTTCATTGTTAACAATCTTGGTTCATCTGATCATTGGTTAGGTGGCTTCCAACCAAATGCTAGTGCAGAGCCCGATGGCGGCTGGCAATGGATAACTGGTGAACCGTGGGTTTATACCAATTGGAATAGTGGAGAGCCTAATAACTATGATGGAGTAGAAGAGTCACTTCATTTTCATGGCAATGAATATTGGAACGATAATTCTCATAATACCCTGCTAGGTGGTTATATAGTAGAGTACGAAGTAAAGAATACAATTGTCAGTGGGAAACAATTTGCATATATACCAAACCTAAACAGCGATACTGTCTCTGTAATTGACACAACCACAAACACTGTTACAGCCACGGTGCCTGTAGGAGCCGGTCCTCATGGAGTTGCAGTCAGTCCAGATGGAAAAAGTGTATTTGTAACGAATCATCACGAAGAAACAGTCTCTGTAATAAACACAACCACAAAGACTGTTACAACCACTGTGCCTGTTGGAAGCTATCCATGGGGAGTTGCATTCAACCCGACAGGAACAAAGGCGTATGTAACGAACCGTGGCAGCAATACTGTCTCTGTGATTGACACAGCTACAAAAAATGTTATAGACACCATTGATGTAGGAAGCTGGCCATTTGGAATTGAAGTCACACCGGAAGAAATGATAGTCACAACCGGCGGTTCGGAGGCCATCCTTTTTGCGATGAACAGCTGCCTCGACCCCGGCGATGAGATGATCATCCCCGAGCCGTTCTATGCCAATTACAACGGGTTTTCAATGACCTCAGGCGTCGTGATAAAACCAATCGATTCCATCATTGAGAACGGATTTGCACTTCCCCCGATCAAGGCATTCGAAGATGCCATCACACTCCGCACAAAGGCAATCATGATCTGCAACCCCAATAATCCAACCGGTTATCTTTACTCAAAAGAAGAGCTGGAATCATTGCGCGAGATCGTCCTGAAACACGACCTTTTCTTTTTCTCAGATGAGGTTTACCGTGAGTTTACTTATGATGGCCGTCAGCATTATTCGGTCATGAACCTGGAGGGAATCGAAGAGAATGTAATCCTGCTGGATTCCATCTCCAAGCGTTACAGCGCATGTGGTGCCCGTATCGGTGTGCTGATCTCAAAAAACAAAGAGGTAATCTGCACTGCCATGAAATTTGCACAGGCACGGTTAAGCCCGCCAACATTCGGACAGATCGCAGGAGAAGAAGCCATCAATACCCCGGATTCCTACTTCAAAAAAGTCCTGAAAGAGTATCATGCCAGAAGAAATATTGTCGTTGAATCCATTAATAAAATGGCAGGATGTTTTTGTCCTGAACCCGGCGGGGCTTTCTATGCTGTTGCACGACTGCCCATCGACAATTCAGACAAATTCTGCCAATGGCTCCTGGAAGATTTCAGTTTTAAAGGACAAACCGTGATGCTGGCTCCTGCCACCGGATTTTATTCAACGAAAGGCCGTGGAATTGACGAAGTTCGAATCAGTTACGTGCTGAATGTGAATGACCTGAAGAGCGCCATGAAATGCCTCGAAGAAGCCCTGAAAGTTTATCCCGGAAGGAACTAACAGGTTATTCCGGATAAATCAAGTACTTTTTCCTTATCTCTTTAAATTTTTCCAATCCTTCCTGCCATCCCTGACGGATCTCCTGTTCGGTTTTGCCTTCGGTGATCTGTTTCCTGAGGCGGGATGTTCCCGCCAGCCGGTCGAAAGAATCGTTAAAGAAATGTGGATCGCTTCCCATTGTCTTATAGGCCATGATCAGCCAGGTAAGGTTGAGTCTGCCAAATAAACGCGGATGGGTTTTATAAAAATCCCGCAGGTCGAGTCCACGACAAAGTTGTCCGCTATACAAAGGATTGGATAAACCTTTGACCGGCTGCGGTGTAAACTCAAAAGAAAATCCTTTGAATGCCGGATGTCCGTAAACTTCAAAAGGATAAGTTGTGCCCCTTCCGACACTGATGTTGGTGCCTTCAAAAAAACAAAGTGAAGGATAGAGGTAGATCGCATTCATATCGGTCAGGTTGGGGGAAGGTTTCACCGGTAATTGGTACTGCGACATATGCGTATAGTTTTCCAACGGAATAACCTGTAAATCACAAATCATCCTGTTCTTCAGCCATCCTTCTTCATTGATCATTTTCGCATATTCGCCGATGGTCATCCCATAAACCACAGGAACCGGATGTAAGCCCACAAATGAGTACTGGGATGAATCCATCACCGGGCCGTCAATATAAAACCCATTCGGGTTGGGACGGTCGAAGACCATTAGCGGGATATTTGCCTGCGAACATGCTTCCATCATATAAGACAAAGTTGACAGGTAGGTATAAAAACGAATGCCTATATCCTGGAGATCGAAAACCACGATGTCGATATCTTTCAGATCGGCCGGGTCGGGTTTCTTTTTCTTGCCATAAAGAGAAATAACCGGAAGCTTTGTAGCTGAATCCACTGAGTTTTTAACAGTTTGTCCCGCATCGGAAAAAACCCGGAAACCATGCTCGGGACAGAATATTTTTTCGACCTTAAGTCCGATGTGCATGAGCGTATCAACCACATTGACTTTCCCAACCATCGATGCAGCATTTGCCACCACCGCAATATTCTTGTGCTTGAGATGGGAATAATAAAGGCTGGTTCGTTCAGCTCCGCAATGGATCTGGCCCTGCACTAAAAGTATGAAGGCGAAGAGAAATACTGTCAGCGAAGATTTCAACATGCCAACAAAATTACAAATTACGAATGAAATTAATAATTATTTCGCTACTTATAAACTCACCAGCTCGCCAAATCACCAGCTCGCAAGCTAATCAGTGCGAAGCGCCGAAAACAGCGCCTGTAATCATCGGGATTAACCAGATTGCCCATACCAGAATGCTGAACCGGTGAAAGTTAAGGATCATCTTCTCATTTTTCCTGGTTAGAACAATCGTGGCCCAAATTGCATGGAACAACATCAGGCCGATGGCGATATTCCCTGTTATTCCATGAAAAGTAGTGGCAAACAAGGATCCTGAAAGAATACTCATTGCAGTGGTTCCGATGGTATCGGCAGTGAACCCTGTCCAGAAGAATACTGTATGCCACCATTTCAGTTTACGCTGGATGCGTTCTGCCCAGACGCCAACTGTGTAAAGTACCAGTGCCAATAAAATGAAGGAAATTGCGATGATTAAAGTTCGGGAATGCATGGAGCAAATATAATTTAATTATGAATTAGGAAAGATGAATTATGTTTTTCGTCACGCGTTACGCGTCACGCGTCACGATTATTCAACGTAATGCTTACATTTGCAACCAAACCGCATCTTTTTGAACACCGAACTCTTTATCGCCCGCAGAATCCTGTCGAAGAACAAAGCCAACTTCTCGCGGCCCGTTGTTAGGATTGCCATCCTGAGCATCGGGTTGGGGTTGACGGTGATGTTTATTGCTGTTGCTATCCTGACGGGTTTCCAGAAAGAGGTTCGCGAGAAAGTGATCGGGTTTGGTGCTCACATACAGATCTCCCATTATGATGAAAATTCTTCCCTGGAGACAAAACCCATCTCCATGCACCAGGATTTTTATCCCTCACTTGAAACCGTTAAAGGAATCCGGCACATACAAGTCTATGCAACCAAGGCAGGAATTATTAAGACGGCCGACCAGATCCAGGGTATCGTACTCAAAGGGATAGGGCCGGATTATGATTTTTCATTTTTTTCGAACAAGATGATTGCCGGCCATTTTATTCACCTCAGCGATACCGGCAAAACCAATGATGTGATGATATCAAAGAACCTGGCAGCGTTGTTGAAACTCCGGCTGAACGATGATATCAGGATGTATTTCATTTCCGGCACAACGACGCTGGGACGAAAATTCCATATCGCCGGTATTTATGAGACCGGACTGGAGGAGTTCGACAAAGTATATGTGCTCTGCGACATCAGGCATATCCAGAAGTTGAACAACTGGCAACCGGATGAAGTAGGCGGCTTTGAGGTGATTCTTGATAATTTCAACGACCTTGATAAAATTGGGAAATATGTTTACCGCAAGATAGGGATGACGCTGGATGCGAAGACGATCCGCGACCTCTACCCCCAGATCTTCGATTGGCTTGATCTGCAGGACATCAATGTGCTCATCATTCTTGTTTTAATGGTGCTTGTTACCGGAATCACGATGATCTCTACCCTCCTGATCCTCATCCTGGAAAGGACAAATATGATCGGGATCCTGAAAGCGCTGGGAATGCCGAACGGAGGCATCCGGAGGGTATTCCTGATCAATGCAGCCTACATTATCGGTCAAGGTCTTTTCTGGGGTAACCTTGTCGGTGCGACCTTGTGTATTATCCAGCAGAAGTATGGCATCATCACCCTGCCGCAGGAATCTTACTATGTTTCGGTAGTTCCGGTGAATCTTGATCCCTGGAATATACTTCTCCTCAATACAGGGACGGTGGTTGTGTGCCTTGCTATGCTCCTGGTGCCTTCGTATGTAACAAGCAGGATCTCTCCTGTGAGGGCCATACGGTTTTCATGATTTCAGCTTTTCCGGATTCCTTCTATTTCTGGTGCAACCCACATTCCCTATTCTCTGGAGACTCCCACCACCAGCGCCCGGACCGGATGTCTTCACCCGGCAGCACAGCGCGGGTGCAGGGAAGGCAGCCGATGCTGGGATAGCCTTTATCGTGCAAGGTATTGTAAGGAATCTTATGCGCATGGATATAGTCCCACACCTGTTCGAGGTTCCAGCTGGCCAGCGGATTCACCTTGATCTTTTTTTGAATACTGTCCCATTCAACGGATTTGATCTCCTGCCGGGTGATCGATTGGTCTCTGCGTAGTCCGCAAATCCAAGCATCCATGCCCTGCAAAGCCCTTGTGAGCGGTTCTGTTTTCCGGATGAAACAACACAATTTCCGGTTCTTCACATTCTCGTAAAAAAGGTTGATTCCATTGGAATTGACCATCTCTTCGACATCTATTGCATCCGGGAAGCAGACCTCAATATTTAATCCGTATTTTTTTCTGTTGATATCGAGCAGGTCATAAGTTTCCTGGAATAATCGCCCGGTATCGAGGGTGAAGATCTTCATTGCAGGATCGATACCGGCAATCATTTCGGTGATGACCTGGTCTTCTGCGCCAAGGCTGGTGGCAAAGGCGATCCGTCCATTGAACTCTTTCGCAAAAAAATTGATTATTTCATGAGGTGTGGCTCCTTCCAGCCGGGAGTTATATTTTTCAATCTCCTGATTCATCTTCTCTAAGTTCTAATAAAAATACAAATATACGACAACTCGTTCCGGAGGTTGGAGAAAATTGTATTTTTGGGCCAAACTATCATCCCATGAATATCCATTTCATCGCTATTGGCGGAAGCGCCATGCATAACCTCGCCATCGCCCTCCATAAAAAAGGAGTCACCATTACCGGATCGGACGATGAGATCTTTGAACCTTCGAAAAGCCGGTTGGCACGGTTTGACCTTCTCCCTTCAAAAGAAGGTTGGGACGAGGCAAATATCCATAATGGACTCGATGCTGTGATCTTGGGCATGCATGCAAAGGCGGATAATCCTGAACTGCTGAAAGCGAACAAGCTGGGGCTCAGGGTCTTTTCTTATCCCGAATTCCTGTATGAACAATCGAAGGAGAAAACACGGATCGTCATCGGGGGTAGCCATGGGAAAACCACTATCACCGCGATGATCCTGCATGTGGCGAGGAAGAATGGACTAAACTGCGACTATATGGTGGGCGCCCAACTGGAAGGTTTTGATGTGATGGTTAAATTATCGGAAGAGGCCCGGTTCATGATCCTGGAAGGAGATGAATACCTCACCTCCCCGATCGACCGCCGGCCGAAATTTCATTTATACAAACCCAATATCGCCTTGTTAAGTGGTATTGCCTGGGATCATATCAATGTTTTTCCCACCTTTGAGAATTATATTGAACAATTCAAAACATTCATCGGCCTAATCTCATCCGGTGGAACCCTGATCTGGTGCAAGGAGGACGAGGAGTTGCAGAAGATATGCCCCGCTGCCCGCCCGGATATCCTGCTGCTTCCCTATTCATGGCCCGAATACCGGATTGAAAACGGGATCACCCTGATCCGCTTTAAAAACCAGGAAGTTCCCATGCAGGTCTTTGGTAAGCATAACCTTCTCAATCTGAATGGTTCCCGGCTGGTATGCAATGCATTGGGGATCACCGATGAACAGTTTTACGCTTCGATACAAAGTTTCAAAGGAGCCTCCAAACGCCTGGAGAGGATTGCGGGGAATGAAGAAACTGACATATTCAAGGATTTTGCTCATTCGCCTTCCAAACTGATGGCAACCCTGAAAGCCGTTAAAGAACAATACCCGGAAAAGAAACTGGTTGCCTGCATGGAACTGCATACATTCAGCAGTCTGAGCCAGGAGTTCCTTAGTCATTACAAAGGTTGCATGGATATGGCAGATCGCGCGATCGTATACTTCAACCCCCACGCCATCCAATTGAAAAAGTTACCTCCGATTACGGCACAGCAGGTAAAAAAAGGATTTGACAATAAAAGGCTGGAGGTCTTCACGGATTCGGAACTGCTAGTGCAAAGCCTGCTTCATGAAACCTGGCATCGGAAGAACCTGCTGATGATGAGTTCAGGGGATTTCGATGGGTTGGATCTGGATGAGTTGGCGGAGAAGATCGTAACGCGTTACGCGTGACGCGTTACGAATAATTTTAGCCGTTCATCGAAACCAGAAACTCCTCGTTGGAATTGGTAAACCTCATCTTATCGCGGAGGAATTCCATTGCTTCGAGTGAGTTCATGTCGGCAAGGTGATTCCTGAGGATCCAGATCCGTTGCAGCACATCTTTCTCGAGCAGAAGGTCTTCCCTCCTCGTACTGGATGCAACTATATCGATAGCAGGGTAGATTCGTTTGTTCGAAAGTTTACGGTCGAGCTGCAACTCCATGTTACCGGTACCCTTGAATTCTTCAAAAATGACTTCATCCATCTTTGAGCCGGTATCCGTAAGGGCCGTAGCAATGATAGTGAGTGAGCCGCCGTTTTCGATCTGGCGTGCAGCGCCAAAGAACCTTTTGGGTTTCTGAAGTGCATTGGCCTCAACCCCTCCGGAAAGCACCTTGCCGGATGCGGGTGCAACCGTGTTATAGGCACGTGCCAGACGCGTGATGGAGTCGAGCAGGATCACCACATCGTGGCCACATTCAACAAGACGTTTGGCTTTTTCAAGCACAATATTGGAGATGCGTGCATGGCGTTCTGCGGGTTCATCAAAGGTGGATGAAATGACTTCCGCTTTCACACTGCGCTGCATGTCGGTGACTTCTTCCGGCCGTTCGTCAATCAAAAGGACGATCATATAAACTTCCGGGTGATTGAATGCGATGGCATTTGCGATATCCTTTAGCAGGACTGTCTTACCGGTCTTCGGCTGGGCGACGATTAATCCCCTCTGGCCGAATCCGATGGGTGCAAACATATCAATAGTACGTGTTGACAGGGAATCCTGGGGATGCCCCGTCAACTTGAATTTTTTCATCGGGAACAAGGGGGTAAGGAAATCAAACGGGATGCGGTCGCGTACCTCTTCAGGCGTACGGCCATTAATCAGTTCAACCTTGATCAAAGGAAAATATTTTTCACCTTCTTTCGGTGGCCTGATCGTGCCCCTGACAGTATCCCCGGTTTTAAGTCCGAACAACTTGATCTGCGACTGAGAAACATATACATCGTCGGGTGAATTCAGGTAGTTATAGTCAGAGGAGCGTAAAAATCCATACCCATCGGTCATAATCTCGAGGACCCCTTCGGTTATAGTGATGCCTTCAAATTCGAACGTGTATTCCTCATGGTGTTTCTCAGGAAATTTCTTATGATATTCCCGGTGTTTCCGCTCTTCAGGCTGGCCTTGCTCTTCACCTTGTTGAATAGCAGCAGGTTCATTGGTTTGAACCGGTTCCACTTTGTCGATGGCCGGAATGTCCAGGTCACCGTTCTTCTCATAAGCGGGAACGCCTTGTTCCATGGGTCGTTCGGCCGGATTTTCGAATTCAAAGGGTTCCGGTATGTTCAATGGAAGATCGTGCTGGCCTTCCGGTTGTTTTTCCGGCTCTTTTTCAGAATGTTTCTCCGACTGTTGCTCAAAATGCTGTTCCGGTTGTTTTTCAACGGGTATTTCCGGTTGTTTCTCTGGTTGTTTCTCCGGGCCTTCCGTAAATACAGCTTTCACAAAAGGAGCGGCAGGAAGATTTGTGGATGCTGCAAGCCGGGGTTTCATTGGGGTTCGTTGCCTGCGCGGGCGGAATTCTTTTTTAACTGTCTTTTTTTCTTTTTCGAGGAGCTCCTGGGATGGATTTAATGCCTGCTGATCCAGTATCTTATAAATGAGTTCCTGTTTGGTGAACTTATCAGATTTGGGGATGTTCAGTTGTTTTGCAATTTCTTTAATCTCGTCCAGTTCTTTACTGTCGAGTGATAAAATATCATACATCGGATTAAGATTTAATAATAATAAGTTGGATTGGGATGGAGTGGTAATGATTCACTTAATAAAAATAACTGTTGGAATAATCGATTTGAAAATAATGTTTGGTTGAATTCTTTTCTGACTGAATAACGTCAAATGAAAGATACCGGGAATCAAATGTGCCACAAAGATATAAAATAAAAACCGAATGTCAATAAAAAAAAATTTGAGGATCCTGCATGTGCGAAAATCTTTCCTAATTTCGCACCACCATCATTATAGAAAAGTTGAAATAATAACGCTTATCTGATTGATAAATTATCCGAATTATGATCCAGCGTATCCAGAGTCTCTATTTATTCGTTGTTGCAGTTGCCTGCACGCTACTGTTTTTCTTCCCGATGATCGATTATATTGATCCTGGAAAAGGAACGTATAAATTATTTGCAACAGGAATGAAATCCTACTCCGACCTTCCCGGTCTTCTCTTTTTCTGGGAGACCTTGCCTTTACTTGTCCTGGTCATCGTTTCCCTGGTTATGGCTCTCATTACAATCTTTCTATACAAGAAACGCAGAATCCAGTTCCAGCTTGTCAACATCAATGTTTTGTTAAATGTTGTGCTCGTAGCCCTGGTATTTCTGCTTTACAGCAGAATCTTTGAAAACCGTCTTCAAATTCCTTCGAACTACCAGTTCGGTATGTATATTCCCCTTATCTCTTTGGTCTTCCTGATACTGGCAAGCAGGTCAATCCGGAAGGACGACTCTTTGGTGAAATCTTCCGACAGACTACGTTAAATAAATAGCGAGATAGCGAAAACCGAAAAGCGAATACCCAATACCTAATGCCCAAAACCAAATGCAGAATTCCATGAAAAAACTAACTCACGTTTCTTCAGAAGGAAAAGCAAAGATGGTGGATGTAAGCAACAAGCCCGATCAGCTGAGAATCGCCAGGGCTGTGGGCCATATCAACCTGTTGCCTGAAACAATAAAACTGGTCAGGGAAAACAAAATGAAGAAGGGAGATGTGTTGACAGTTGCCGAGATCGCAGGGATACAAGGCGGGAAAAAGACAAGCGAATTGATACCGCTGTGTCACCCGCTGCAGATCACGAAGATCGATGTTAAGGCATCCCTTGACAAAACAGGTGTTTCCGTTGAATGTGAAGCCCGCTGCATTGGGCAAACCGGGATCGAAATGGAAGCGTTGACCGCAGTCGGCATTGCCCTTCTGACCATCTACGACATGTGCAAGGCTGTTGATAAGAGTATGGTCATTGATGAGATCAGGTTGGTGGAGAAGAGAAAAGTCTGAAGTCAGAGGTCTGAGGTCTGAAGTCAGAGGTCTGAGGATGGAGGATAGAGAATAGAGTATGGAGAATGAATAGCGAATAGAGAACAGCGAACAGCCAACAACGAACAACGAACAACGAACAACGAACAACGAACAGCGAATAGATGGAACACCTCACTATTCTTTCGGTAAATATTTCTGAAGAAAAAGGGACGATCAAACACCCGGTCGATTCAATACACCTGACAAACCTGGGGGTGGAACATGACGCTCATTCAGGCTACTGGAACCGGCAGGTTAGTTTGCTTGGAACAGAAAGCATCCGGAAATTTGAAAAGGAAACAGGGAGGAAAGTGACTCCGGGTGAATTTGCTGAAAATATTACCACCGAAGGGTCAGATCTCTGGAAAACGCATCCCCTCGACAGGTTCATGTCCGGGGAAACCGAGCTGGAAGTGACCCAGATCGGGAAGGAATGTCATGGCACTTCGTGTGCTATTTTTAAGGAAGTCGGTAATTGTGTGATGCCCAAAGAAGGGATCTTTTGCCGTGTGATCCGTCCCGGAGTCATCCGGCCGGGTGATATCCTTGAATATCATCCAAAGGTTTTTTCTGTCCGTATCATTACCCTCAGCGACCGCGCCAGTCGTGGTGAATACGAGGACAAGTCGGGCCCCCGTATCAAAGAGTTAATCGAAGAATTTTTCACTTTTCACCACTCACTATTCACCATTCACTATTCACTAATTCCTGATGACCCCGATCAGCTCAGAGGCCTTCTGAACCAGGCAAAGCAGGAAAAGACCGATCTTGTATTCACAACCGGGGGAACCGGGATTGGGCCTAAGGATTTTACCCCGGAGGTTGTCCGCCCTTTTCTTGATAAAGAGATTCCCGGAATCATGGAGATGATCCGAATAAAATATGGAAAAGAAAAGTCAAATGCCCTTGCTAGCAGGAGTATTGCCGGCGTAATGCAGAAGAGCCTCGTTTTTACATTACCAGGAAGCGTAATGGCCGTCAATGAGTACCTTGCAGAGATTTTACCCTCCATCCACCACCTGGTGTTAATGTTGCATGGGATAGACCTGCATTAATAACAATCTTCCGTTAATAAACAAATTCAATCCTGCAGGATACTATATAAAATTCTGTTGTATCTTTATAGTGTCAAATCATCGCTCTAGTTATGAACAAACGAACTTCTACCCTGCTTTATATTCTGCTTTTTTGGGGAATTTTTTTCTTTTCCTCACTCATGGTCATTACCGTTAGAGGCCAAACCCTGGATGATATCAGGCTTATCCAGGAATCCACACATGTTGAATCTCTTCAAAAATACGCTCTTGAACTGAAGAACCGGGCATTAGTAAAAAAAATCCAGGCTGACGAAATAGCGAAAAAGAAAGGATGGGTCATCAAAAAGGTTTTCGAGGATGGCCGGACCATCGAGCTGAAAGAGATTGATCCCAAAGGGCGTCCTGTATATTTTTCAACGGGAAACCTCAACGCTGCAAAAACTGTTTCAGCCAATAAAGTCTGGAGTGGCGGCGGAATGGGATTGAATTTGTCAGGATCAGGAGTCACTTTACGGGAATGGGATGAGAGTGCGGTTCGTCCTACTCACCAGGAGCTTACGGGTCGTGTCACGCAGGGCGATGGTGCGACAGGATTTTCAGCGCATTCCACCCATGTAGCCGGAACGATGTTAGCCACAGGTATTGTAGCCAATGCACATGGCATGTCAAACCAGGCAATGCTTCGCGCGTTCGACTGGTGGAGTGATTATGCTGAAATGGCCTCGGAAGCTTCTGCCGGCGCATTGCTTTCGAATCATTCATATATCTTTATCACCGGCTGGTTCTGGGGCGGTTCTATCTGGTACTGGTATGGTGATCCTTCTATAAGTCAGTTGGAAGATTATGAATTTGGCTTTTATTGTGAGGATGCAAAAATTGTTGATTCCATCGCCTTCAATGCGCCCTATTACCTGGTTTGCCGGGCAGCCGGGAATGACCGTGGGGAAGGTCCTTCATCACAACCCGTAACCCACTATGTATATGATGGCACAGATTGGGTGCAGTCAAATACCGTCAGGAACCTGGATGGAATGCCCTCCGGTTATGATTGTATCGCCTACGGTTTCGGCACCAGTAAAAATATGATGACAGTCGGGGCAGTATACAGTATCCCCAATGGCTACACATCGCCTTCCGATGTGGTCCATGCATCCTTCAGTTGTACCGGTCCGACCGACGATGGCCGCATCAAACCGGATATTGTTGCAGATGGTGTAGGACTTTATTCAACCTATTCGACTACCGATAATGCCTATGCAGTAATGTCCGGAACATCGATGGCAACTCCCAACGTCACCGGTTCACTTGCCTTGCTCCAGCAATATTATCACAACCTGCACGGGGTTTACATGCGCGCGGCAACACTGAAAGGATTGGCAATCCATACAGCCGATGAAGCCGGTACTTCCCCCGGGCCTGATTACAAGTTCGGTTGGGGACTGCTGGATATCTCAAAAGCTGCATCTGTCCTGAGTAATACAACAACAGCCGTGGTCAGGGAAGCCACTCTTATGAATGGACAAACCTATACCCTGAACATCAAATCAAATGGTACAGATCCTTTGCGGGCAACCATCTGTTGGACAGATCCACCCGGTACGCCACCTCCTCCTTCCCTGAATCCGCTCACCATCATGCTGGTTAATGACCTTGATCTCCGGATCGACGGATCGACTCACAAACCGTGGATCCTTAACCCGGCGAATCCATCAGCTGCAGCAACCACCGGCGATAACATCCGCGATAATGTCGAACAGATCCTCATACCTACGCTTCCTGCGGGATGCCATCTGCTGACAGTAACACATAAAAGCACTCTTTTGGGAGGATCCCAGGTTTTTTCCCTCATCCTGACAGGTATAACAGTATATCCTCAGTTTATAGCAGGAATGATCAACGGGAACCAAAATATCTGTTATAATATGACTCCTTCCATGATTACCGGTGTTCCGCCAACCGGAGGGAATCCACCTTATACCTACCAGTGGCAAAACTCCACCGACAGCATCACCTTTACAGACATTCCAGGAGCAACCGGAATAAATTACCAACCAGGGATATTGACAGCCACAACCTGGTACAGGCAGGTTCAGTCATCGCCGGGGAGTTGTGAAAATGCCATCTCAAATGCCGTAAAAGTGAAGGTAAACCCCTTGCCTACCCCAACCATTACAGGCATACAGAATTTATGTGTCAATTCGGGATATTACAATTATTCAACAGAAGCAGGTATGGCAGGATATTCCTGGTCGGTCTCTGCAGGTGGTCTGATCACAAGTGGTTTGGGAACAAATTCGATCCAGGTTACATGGAATAATTCAGGTTTACAATCCGTAAGTGTAACCTATACCAATGCAAATGGCTGCTCACCATCTTCTGCGACGGTACTACCGGTAACGGTAAATTCATTGCCGGGTCCCGCAGGAACCATCAGCGGTACATCTGTGGTCTGTTCAGGAACAACCGGAGTATCCTATGCCATTGCACCGATCAACAATGCGGTGACCTATGTCTGGACAATACCTGCCGGTGCAACCATCACTTCCGGCTTATGGACCAACACTATCCTGGTCGACTTTGCACCCAATGCTGTTACAGGGAACATCAGTGTGTTCGGAAATAACCTATGCGGTGATGGAACATCCTCCCCAAATTTCCCGGTAACTGTCAATCCAACTCCTCCCCAACCGGTAATCGTCCAGCAGGGAGATAGTTTGGTTTCGGATGCAGTGGCAGGGAACCAGTGGTATAACGTTTCAGGAGCCATTCCCGGGGAAGTTTCACAAGTTTATATGCCTGCCATGAATGGAACGTACAGGGATATTGTGACCTTCAATGGTTGCGTTTCAACTCCCTCTAACTGGGTGAATTTTGTACTGACAGAAGTGAATACGACTTCAAGATCTCTGCTCCGTATTTATCCGAATCCTGCCATTAACAGTATACACCTGGAAACATTCCTCGATCGTCCTTCAAATATCACCATAAACCTGATGAGTATAACGGGAATCAATATAAAAACAGTTGACTTTGGCATTCACCCTAAAGGTCTGACCCGGTTGATCCTTGATTGTAATGATATAAGGGAAGGGATCTATTTCCTGAAAGTTACTACGAATTACGATTCATTTGTTCAGAAAGTCATCCTGAAGAAGTGAGATTTGGGAAATAAAATAGCGAAACAGTTTTCGCCATTTCGCTGTTTTACCATTTCGCTATTTGTCTTGTACCCGGGGCGGGACTTGAACCCGCACGCTCGCGATGAGCACAGGATTTTAAGTCCTGCGTGTCTACCAATTCCACCACCTGGGCGAAGTAGGTGTGAAAAAGAAACCCTCCAAGGAGGGTTTCTTTTTTTGAGCGAAAGACGGGATTCGGACCCGCGACCCCGACCTTGGCAAGGTCGTGCTCTACCAGCTGAGCTACTTTCGCGTACGAATTTGGGACTGCAAATTTATCAAAATTTTAAAAACTTCAAGGTTTTTTTTTATTTCCCAAGTAGTTTTTTGATCTCATTGAGTTTCATCAGCGCCTCCACCGGAGTAAGCGTATTGATATCGGTATTCAGGATATCTTCTTTGATCTGGAGAAGTGTCGGGTCGTCCAGCTGGATAAAACTGAGTTGATAACCCGATGCTGGATGCTGGATGCTGCCTGCCTGCCGGACAGGCAGGGATGCTGGATGCGTTTTTTTATTTTTTCCTTTCTTATCCAGGATCAAGGATCCAGCATCCAAATTCTGCTTCCCTAACACTTCCGCATTATGCGATGCTTCCAGTTGATGAAGAAGATCGTTGGCCCGCTCGATCACGGTGTTCGGCATCCCCGCCATTTTTGCCACATGGATTCCGAAACTGTGTTCACTTCCGCCGGGTAATAGTTTGCGGATAAAAATGACCTTGTTCTGGATTTCTTTCACGGCCACATGATAATTCCGGATCCGGGGAAAAAGTTCGGCCATTTCGTTCAGTTCATGGTAATGTGTGGCAAAAAGCACCTTCGGCCTGAACAAAGGGTGTTCATGCAGGTACTCGGCAATCGCCCAGGCAATGGAGATCCCATCATAGGTACTGGTTCCCCGTCCGATCTCATCGAGGAGGATCAGGCTACGTGTGGAAATGTTGTTCAGTATGCTGGCTGTTTCATTCATCTCCACCATGAAGGTGGATTCTCCGGAGGTGATGTTGTCGGATGCACCTACGCGTGTGAACACTTTATCGGTAATACCCAGTTCCGCTGAATCGGCAGGGACATAGCTACCCATCTGCGCCATCAGCACGATCAGCGCTGTTTGGCGAAGCAACGCCGATTTTCCCGACATATTCGGCCCGGTAATGATGAGGATCTGCTGGTTTTTATCATCCAGTTGAACATCATTGGAGATGTATTGCTCACCCTGCTTCAGTTGCTGCTCTATTACCGGATGCCGTCCACCTTTGATATCCAGTATATATGAGTCGTTCAGGACCGGACGGGTATAATTATTTTTCGCTGCAATGAGGGCAAAGGAAACCAAAACATCAAGCCGTGCTGCAAGAATTGCATTCAGCTGGATCGGGCGGATATAATCAACCAGGAACAGAACAAGGTCACTGAAGATCCTGGTCTCCAGCGAGAGGATCTTTTCTTCCGCTCCCAGGATCTTCTCTTCATATTCTTTAAGCTCTTCCGTGATATACCTCTCGGCATTCACAAGGGTTTGTTTTCGCGACCATTCCGGGGGAACCTTGTCTTTATGTGAATTGGTGACCTCGAGGTAGTACCCGAAAACATTGGTGTAACCAATCTTCAAAGATGAAATCCCAGTGCGTTCAATTTCACGTTGCTGGATCTTGACAAGGTAGTCTTTCCCGGAATAGGCCAGGTGCCGCAATTCATCCAGCTGTTCTGAAACCCCTTCCCGGATTACATTTCCTTTGGAGACCAGGGCAGGAGGATCGGGCTGGATTTCTTTTTCGATTTTTTCCCTTACGAGGTTACAAACATTGAACTGTTCCCCGATTTTCTTCATCCCTTCATTGCCGGAGGCGGCGCAGGCTTCTTTCATGATCCCGATGCATTCGAGCACCCGGGCAAGGTGAACCATTTCCCGGGGAATGATCTTACCGACTGAAACCTTTGAGATAAGCCGCTCGAGGTCGCCGATGCGTTGGATATTTTGCCGGATGAGGTCCCGTATTTCGGGATGGGCCATGAAATAGCTGACCATATCCAGTCTTTCCTCGATGGGCAAGTGGTCTTTGAGCGGAAGGATGATCCATCGTTTCAGCAACCGTGATCCCATGGGAGAAACTGTATGGTCGAGGGTGCTAAGGAGGGTCGCTGCATTTTCATTGGAGGAATTCAGCAGTTCCAGGTTCCTGATCGTGAACCGGTCAAGCCATACATAATGATCTTCCTCGATCCGCGAGAGTTTGGTGATGTGCCCTAACCGGTCGTGCTGGGTTTCAGCCAGGTAATGCAGGGCTGCTCCTGCTGCGATCACTGCGGGTTCCATGTTCCCAACCCCGAACCCCTTCAGGGAAGTGGTCTGGAAATGCTTCAGGAGGATATCGTTGGCAAAATCAGATGTAAAAACCCAATCCTCAAAAGTATTGATGTAATATTTGTTCCCGAACAATTCACAGAATTTCTGGCGCTTGTTCTTCTGGACAATGATCTCGCTGGGGCGTAAGGTCTGGATCAGTTTGTCGATGTATTCAACCGACCCCTGGGCAAGATAAAATTCACCGGTCGATACATCCAGGAAAGAAATACCGGATGTCTTCGCATCCAGGTTCACACTTGCCAGAAAATTGTTTTCCCGTTGTTCAAGGATCTTATCGTTGTAAGAAACGCCCGGGGATACTAGTTCGGTGACTCCCCGCTTCACGATCGTTTTGGTGAGTTTTGGATCTTCCAGCTGGTCGCAGATGGCAACCCTCAACCCTGATTTTACGAGCTTGGGAAGATAAGTGTCGAGTGCATGGTGTGGAAATCCTGCAAGTTCGATATAGGAGGCCGATCCATTGGCTCGCCGGGTAAGCACGATTCCGAGGATACCGGAGGTCCGTATCGCATCTTCGCCGAACGTCTCGTAAAAATCACCGACCCTGAAAAGCAGCAGTGCATCCGGATATTTAGCCTTGATGTTGTTGTACTGGCGCATCAGCGGGGTAACCGCCACCTCTTTCCCAATATCTTTCGCCATTAACAAAATTTAATTATGAAGATCAAATACTAAAATAAAAATGGTTCTTCAAAAAGATGCGAACCTGAAAATATTATTTAAGGGTTAATGTGTTTGTCGAAAAAAATATTCATTATATTATGACCCAAATTGACCTAAAGCAATGAAAATTCACATTATGTGTGAATTATGTAACATATTTATAAAGTCATGTAACACTTTCCGGAATTAATAGACTCACATTTGCACTGTGAAAAAGAATAATTTCCTATTCACGAGCGGTTTGTTCAATTTTTTTAATTTTACCTTGTTCTTTTTTACCAATTAGAATTGTATTTTTCATCCGTCTTACAAAAGTATATTAATTTCTTCAATGAGAAAACTGAAGACAACGGAAATGAATCGTTTGACCATCGACGAATTCAAAACGGCGTCCAAGATCCCCGTGGTTATTGTGCTTGATAATATCCGCAGCCAGAATAATATCGGTTCGGTTTTTCGCACGGCCGATGCGTTCCGGGTGGAAGCAATCAACCTTTGCGGCATAACAGCCACGCCACCCCACCGGGAGATCAACAAAACAGCGCTTGGTTCAACCGATTCGGTAGACTGGAAATATTTCCCGGAAACGCCCGTCGCCCTTGAATCTTTGCACAATGAAGGGTATATCCTCCTGGGAATTGAACAAACAAATACAAGTATCCCTTTGCATCTTTTCCAAACTCAAAAAGAGAAAAAATATGCCCTGATTTTCGGAAATGAAGTAAACGGGCTTGACGAAGCGCTTATTCCATTATTGGATGGCTGTATCGAGATTCCTCAATATGGAACAAAACATTCCCTGAATATTTCTGTTGCTGCAGGAATTGTGATCTGGGATTTCTTTTTAAACTTAAAAACTTTTTCTGAAGAAATGCAACCATTCCATAAAAGCCCCGTATAATTGAACAAAATCATCCTTTTTATTGTTGATTTATTTAAATAATTTAATTTTACAGTCATAAAAAGGATATAAAAAAAATATATTTGACTAACAATCAACAGTTTATTAACGAAGTATGTTTTAATAACAATATGTAGCTGAAAAAATCAGCCTGATAACTATTGTTTTTGCTACATTAATCAATATATTTGTAGAATCAATAAGCATAATTTAAATCATAATTAAAATTTCCGAAGTATGAAAAAGCTTTATGAACTCTTGTCCAAGGCACTAATTGTCATGCTTGTGACAATCATTCCGTTGGTTTCATTCGCACAGGTAACCACAACAACTACGAAGAAGGAAGATCCAAAGGCAACGAAGGAGCAACCGAAAAAGGTAAACAACCAAGCGCCGAGTCACAACTATTGGGGTGTTACCATATTGGGTAGTTACAACCAGTTTAACGGTGACCTTTCCAACAACCTTTTCTTGAATGATCATTGGAGATTTGGTGCCGGTGCAATGGTTACCAGGCAATTTTCCCGGGTGATTGGTGCCCGTCTTAAATTTGGCTGGACTACTGTGGAGGGCGCCGTAGTTAAAAAATATGTTCCGGGGGGAGCCTTGGTTGACCCGGTAAGCCAACAAAGGGGAGATTTTATCACACAACGATTTACCTCTTATATTCTTGAAGGCGATTTTCACCTGACCCTCAACTGGGTAAACTGGATGCTGGGTTATAAACCTGAAAGGTTCTTTTCTTCCTACCTCATCGCAGGTGTTGGTTTTGACCACACCCAGGGCAGGAAATGGGATGCCAATAAAGATACTATCCTCGGTTATGCCGGTTATCCTACACACACGGACAAAGGTGATCCAATGCGTTATGGGAATACCAGCGGTCTTGGCAATTGGAATCTTGAATTCAAGATTGTTTCCGGTATCGGGTTCGATTTCAACCTTAACCAGCACTGGTCCATCAACCCTGAATTCCTCTGGAGATGGAGAGATGGCGATATTCTTGACCTGACCCATGGCGGTAAAATGGCATTTATAAATGATATGTACAGTGGCGTTAACCTAGGGTTGACCTATAAATTTGCATACCGCGGTTGCACCCTGAAACAGATGGAAAAGGATTACCCGCAAGTTAAATTCGAAACCACCCCGGCTGTCATGATTGAAAAAGGCGACTCTGTCCAGGTTACGGTCAAAGGAACCTTCCCCGAAAAATACTTCTGCACAAAAGCCGCTATGTATTTCCAGCCCGTGCTGAAATATGAAGGCGGTTCATATACGCTGAAACCGATGACCATCATGGGAGAAAAGGTGACCGGCGATGGTGTTCAGATCAAATACAGAGAAGGTGGGTCTTTCACCTATACCACTACATTCCCGTACAAACCCGAAATGGCTACTTCCCAGCTTATCGTTTGTCCGATCATTTACGATGCCAAGGATTACAAGGCAATTCCGAAAAAAGACGATATCAAGACCAACGCCAAATTTATTGAACTGGCTTGCAGGGATCTTGCCCCCGGAATCATCCATACCTCGAGCAGAATCATGCTGGATTTTATCCCCCTGATTGCCGATCATGGATATGTGAAAGAAGTCATCATTACAAAGTCTGGTATTCTCTACTTCAAGATCAATCTTTTCAAGCTGGATCTTAAATTCGGCCTCAATAAGACCCAGGCTGCAAAGGATGCGCTTTCACAACTGGATGAATTCATAAAGAAATCCTGGAAGATCAAGGATGTCACCATCAACGGTTGGGCATCTCCGGATGGGGAAGAAACCTTCAACGTTGGACTTTCTGAAAACCGTTCAAAAACCGGTAATACCTATATGATTGACCAGTTCAAGTCATGGGTGAAGGAAAACGAAAAAGGCAATAAAGACAAGAAAGACGTTAAAGCCAAAATGGATGCCGCAGGAAAAGACGTCAACTTCGTCATCAATCACCATGGGCCGGATTGGAATGGTTTCCTCGCCAATGTTAAAGCCAGCAACATCAGGGATAAAGACAAAATCCTGAATGTGATCAACTCCTCTGGTGACGATAAAAAGAAGGAACAGGAAATCCGTAACATGATCGTCATCTATCCGGAACTGGAAGAAACCATGTTGCCACCGCTCAGAAGGGCCGAGATTACCGCCAATGCTTACGAGCAGAAATATACCGATGAAGAACTCTCTAACCTAGCTGTCAACAATCCTGATAAGCTGAAAGTTGAAGAGCTCCTCTATGCCGGTACGTTAACTTCCAACCCCGATACCAGGCTGACCATTTATGAAAACGCTGCAAGATTGTATCCGAACAACTGGAAAGCCCTCAACAATGCAGGAAATGCAAACATTGTAAAGGGAAATCTGGACAAGGCTGACAATTACCTGAAGAAAGCTCAAGCGCTTGCCCCGAACAACGGAATCATCGAGAACAACATCGGTGTTGTGGCTGCAAAGAAGAGGGATTTCAAGAAAGCTGAAGCCCAATTCCTGAAAGCTCAGCAGCTGGGTGAAAATGAAAATTACAACCTGGGTGTGCTGATGATCCCGAAAGGCGATTATTCAAAAGCAAACAACCTGCTTGCAACTTCCAAATGCACCTACAACCTCGGTTTGGCACAACTGTCTTCAGGGAACACCAGTGCAGCTGTAACTACACTGCAATGCGCTCCCCCGACACCGCAATCAGCTTACTTGCTGGCTATCTGTGGTGCCCGAACCGCCAATACCAAAATGTTGTATGAAAACCTGATAAAGGCCGTTGTTGATCCTGCTCTGAAAGCAGAAGCAAAGGGTGACAGGGAATTCTACAACTACGCAAATACACAGGATTTCATAAACATCGTTAAATAAATCTTCCACGATCCTGATAAAAAAAGCCGCCCCGAGTACTCGGGGCGGCTTTTTTATTTCTTCTGATTCCCTCTCAGGCTTCTACCAGGGTTATACCTGTCTCATATTCTGAACCGATAAGGGCGGTTATCTTAGCGTAATCTTCCTTGTTGTTCACAAAATCCATCTTGTTCGTATCAATGATCAGTATCCGCATGTTTTGCTGCTGCCGCAGAAATTCAATATAACCCGCCTGGATCTTTTCCAGGTAATCAAAATCGATGTTCTGCTCATATGGCCTGCCCCGTTTCCGGATATTGTTTTTCAGGTGATCGATGTTGAGGTAAAGATAAACCAGGAGATCCGGCTTGGGAAGCGATGCCTCTATGATCTTGAACAACCGGGTATACAATGCCAGTTCATCTCCATCCAGGGTCTTACCGGCAAAGATCATCGACTTATGAATAAAATAATCGGCAATGGTGAAAGATCTGAACAGGTCCTGGTGTGTCAGCTGGTCTTTTAACTGCTGGTAACGGGAGGCAAGGAATGACAGTTCCAGCGGAAAGGCATATTTCGCGGCATTTTCGTAAAATTTCGGGAGGAAGGCATTGTCTTCAAATTGTTCAAGGATCAGCTTGCCATTGTATTCCTGCGAAATCCGGGTAGCGAGGGAAGTTTTTCCTGCTCCGATGTTCCCTTCAATCGCAATAAAATTATACTTCATCAGATCGTGTGAAATGCCGGTTTATGGATGTAAATATACAAAATTAACCTCACCCCCCTCTCCCAAGGGAGAGGGGGGTGAATAGCGACGTCAATTATTCCTTTAATTTCCTGACCTCTTTAGTGTCTGCGCATTCCTGCAGAAGTTCTCCTATCGTTTTCAGGAAAACCGGATGGATCAGGTCATGTGCAATTTCATTGAGCGGAATAAGGACAAACCTCCTGTCCTTTAACATGGGATGAGGGATTTTTAATATATTCTGATCCAATACAAGGTCATCGTAAAATAAGATATCAATATCCATGGTCCTGGAAGAATAACCACTATCCGCTCGTTCCCTTCCAAACCTCTTCTCAATCTCATCGATCTTCCGCATGACCTCTTCCGGAGAAAGAGAGGTCAGTGTTTGCATAGCGATGTTCAGGAAGAACTCTTCCGACGAAAAGCCCCAGGGTTCGGTTTCGTAAAATGAAGATCGCTTTGTGACCTCCCCGATCATCTCCGGGATCAAGTCCAAAGCCTCGTCCATCTGTTTCTTTCTATCGCCAAGGTTACTTCCCAGGAGCAGATACAATATATGTTTTCGCATGCAGAATTAAATTGATATTAACCAAACACTTCATTAAAAACACAAAGATATAAACCCTGATGAAAAAAATCTGTTAAATAATTTTCTCCCGGAATAATTATCTTTGTTGTGAAAATCAAATCCAACCCTTTATGAAAGATTTCTTTAAATTCATGTTCGCTTCGATGCTGGGCTTCTTTCTCACCATCATTTTACTCACCATTATCCTGTTCACAGTTATAGTGTCATTGGTCGCCCTGGCGACAACGGAAGAAATTTCAACTCCTAAGAACTGTGTCCTGCAGATCAAACTCGACCGGCCGGTCAGCGACCGGGGTCCTAAAAACCCGATCTTCATTGATCTTTATTCCAGGAGTAAACGGGATGGCCTTACCGATATCCTGGACAACATCCATAAAGCCAAGAACGATGACAACATTAAAGGGATCTTGCTTGATGTCAGTGTCATCCCTGCAGGCCTTTCAACGATCTACGAGATCCGCGACGCCTTGATCGATTTTAAAAAATCCGGGAAATTCATCATCAGTTACAGTGAATTTTACTCCCAGGGAGCCTATTATCTTGCTTCGGTATCCGACCGCATCTACCTTCAGCCTCAGGGGATGATCCTGTTTAAGGGACTGGATGCTGAACTGACCTTTTTAAAAGGTACATTGGACAAGCTCGATATCAAGATGCAGATCATCCGGCATGGGAAATTCAAAGCAGCAACAGAGCCGCTTTTCCTTGATAAGATGAGCCCGGAAAACCGTAAACAGATTTCAGAACTGATCAACAATTCCTGGGGAAAAATAGTGGAAGGGATCTCCGCTTCGAGAAGTATAAGCATCTCACAGTTGAACCAAATCGCAGATAGTCTGAAAGCAGAAACGCCCGAAGATGCATTAAAATATAAACTCGTTGATCAGCTAGCGTTTAAAGATGAACTCCTGCAGGATCTTCGCAAAAAACTCGGACTTGCAGAGAAAAAGGAGATCAATTTTATCACCCTTGAAAAATATTCCAATGTTCCTGACTCCTATAATAAACTTTCGGGAAAAGATGGAAAAATAGCAATTATTTATGCTACAGGTTCCATTGGCGGAGGCAACGGCAATGACCAGTCGATCGGTTCGGAAAGGATCAGCAAGGCCTTTCGTAAAGCAAGGGAAGATAAGAAGATCAAAGCTATCGTATTCAGGATCAATTCCCCGGGAGGAAGTGCATTGTCGTCCGATGTGATCTGGCGCGAAGTATCGCTTGCCGCAAAAGAAAAACCGGTGATAGCCTCTTTCGGAGATGTTGCCGCATCCGGTGGATATTACATTGCCTGCCCTGCCACAAAGATCCTTGCCGACCCCACAACAATCACGGGATCCATCGGGGTCTTCGGAGTGGTTCCAAACCTGAAGGGACTCTTCAACAACAAACTCGGTATCACTTTTGACGAGGCAAAAACGAATGCCAATTCCGACTACATCAGCATCACCAAGCCGATGCCGACCTACCAGGTGAAAGTCCTCCAGGCAGCAATCGAAAACATTTATTCCTCATTTGTGGCCAAAGTGGCAGAAGGAAGGCATCTATCAAGAGAATCGATCGACAGTATTGGCCAGGGCCGTGTATGGAGTGGAAAGGATGCCAAACGGATCGGGCTGATCGATGATTTCGGCGGACTCGACAGGGCCATAGAAGTTGCAGGGGCGCTAGCAAAGATCAAAAACTACAGCCTTATCTACCTGCCTGAACAGAAAGAGCTGTTGCAGGAACTGATCGATCAGCTGACAGGCAATGAAACCCGGTCAGCCATTGAGAAAGAAATGGGTGAATATTACAAGTATTACCAGTACCTGAAGGAAATTCAGCAGATGAAAGGGATACAGGCAAGGATGCCGTTTGAGATCAGCATCAATTAAAACAACCCCGGGTTACCGCTGCGGATAGTGAATAAAGATCTCTTCCGATTTCATCAGGATATCCACATACTGAGCCCGCTTGTAAGCAAAGGGATCTTTCATGTTTTTCCGGGAAAGCTTGCCACGAAAGTTTTCAATGGAATCATATTTCTTATGATCCATCCAATCGGTAATTTCATTCAGCATCAACCCGATTTGTCCGAAACCATTCTTGTATAAGGTACTGACCACCTGCACGCAATCGGTTCCTGCCAGGAGCATTTTAATAACATCCGCACCCGTAAAGATCCCTGTGTTGGCACAGATGGATCCGCGAATCTCGCCATGAAGTAAGCCAACATACCTCAATGGCAGGCGTAAGTCATCGTGATGGCTAAGGTGATACGGATAATGGTGCGCTTCTTTTTCAATATCAATATCCGGCTGGAATAACCGGTTGAACAAAACAAAACCGTCCACTCCTTCAAAATACATCATCTGGATCACATTCAGGACATTTGTATAAAACGGGCTGAGTTTGACACTCACCGGGATTTTAAGGCTTTTCTTTACATGGTTTACCACATCCAGTTGTTCATTGATAATGGCTTTCTCTTCTTTTTTGAAATCGCCGGGTATGGAATAAAAGTTCAGCTCGATGGCATTTACTCCTGTTTGCTCAATTGCTTTGGCATATTCCAACCACGTTTCTTCGAAAGTGCAGTTCAGGCTTGCAATCACCGGGATCGTTACGGCCTCGACGGTTTTTCGCAGGTGCATCAGGTGTTCCGTGGGGCCTGCATGTTCGATATCCGGAAAGAGGCTGATCATTTCTGCGTGACGCTCGTTGTATTGGTTCAGCTCTTCGGATAACTGTAGCCGTTCCAGTTCAATCTGTTCTTCGAAGAGGGTTTTATAGACGATGGCTGCTGCACCGGCTTCTTCAATTTTCTTTATGTTATCCAGGTCCTTAACGAAACTGCTTGCACCGACGATGATGGGATTCTTGAGGTTCAACCCCATGTAACTGGTTGTTAGATCTGCCATGAGTTTTCTTTTTAGTGTTGGTCGTACAAAGATAGTGATAACATAATTCGATCTGATTCTGGATGAGGGATGCTGGATGAGGGGTAAACAAGTTATCCAGCATCCAGGATCCAGCATCCAGCATCCAGCATCTATTTTGAGAAATCCATCTCCGCCAGCCGCTTGTAATTCATCCACCGCCACTTTGCATTCTCTTCAGCAGCTTTGAACAGTATATCCGCCTCTTCAGGAAACATCTTTTTAAGTGAAGTATAGCGGACCTCGCCATCAAGGAATTGCTGGAATTTAGTCCAGTCGGGTTCTTTTGAATCGAGGGTGAAAGGATTTTTGCCTTCTTTTTCCTTCAGGGGGTTGTACCTGTAAAGCTGCCAATAACCTGCCTGCACGGCATGTTCCATCTCCTCCTGGGTTTTTCCCATTCCGGCCCGCAGCCCATGATTGATACAAGGTGCGTAAGCGATCACCATGGAAGGTCCGGGGTAGGCTTCGGCTTCTTTCATGGTACGGAAAAGTTGGCTGTTATCGGCGCCCATTGCAACCTGAGCAACATAAACATATCCATAGGTCATAGCCATTACACCCAGGTCTTTTTTCCTGACTTTCTTCCCGGAAGCAGCAAATTTGGCGACAGCACCAACCGGTGTGGACTTCGATGATTGTCCACCCGTATTCGAATAAACTTCGGTATCGAGGACAAGGATGTTTACATCTTCGCCTGAAGCGATCACATGATCAAGTCCGCCATACCCTATATCGTAAGCCCAACCGTCACCTCCTATTATCCAGATGGATTTTTTTACCAGGTATTGTTTCAGGTCAAGGATATCTTTTGCCAGCGGGTTGTTTTCCTTCTCCAGCAATGGGATTATTTTACCCGTTGCTGCCTTTGATTTATCGGGATCTTCCTTTCCATCCATCCATTCCCGGAAAGCATCCAGGATCTCCACCGACATCATATTCTCTTTGATGGCCTCTCTCATCTTTTGCGCCATACGCTTCCGGAGGTTGCCGACTCCGATGGCCATTCCATAGCCATATTCCGCATTGTCTTCGAACAATGAATTCGCCCATGCAGGGCCCTGTCCTTCATGATTCGCGCGGTATGGTATAAAAGGAGCTGTACCGCCGAAAATGGAGGAACATCCTGTTGCATTGGCGATCATCATCCTTTCGCCGAACAGCTGTGTGATCAGCTTAATATAAGGGGTTTCACCGCAACCTGCACAAGCTCCGGAGAATTCGAAGAGCGGCTGTACAAACTGGCTGTTTTTAAATGTCTTTGTTCGCAAGGCAACATCCGGTTTGTAGGTAACTTTCGAAATGAGGTAATCCCAGTTTTCGGTTTCTTTCATTTGTGATTCCAGGGGTTTCAGCTCCAGGGCCTTGATCTTTGCAGGACAAACATCCACACAGTTGCCGCAACCGGTGCAATCAAGTACCGTTACCTGGATCCTGAATTCAAGACCAGTCAGTTCTTTTCCGAGGGCTTTCAATGTGACCATTCCTTCCGGTGCATTCTTCTTCTCTTCAGCATTGAGCAGGAAAGGACGGATGGCAGCGTGAGGACAAACATAGGCGCACTGGTTGCACTGGGTACAATTTTCGAAAATCCACTCAGGAACGGTTACCGCGATACCCCGTTTTTCAAGTTGTGTCGTACCAACCGGGAATGTTCCGTCTTCGCGTCCGAGGAAAGCGCTGACAGGAATATCGTCACCTTCAAATTTGTTGACTTTATCGAAGACCTGTTTGATAAATTCCGGACGGTTGGGATCGTCAGCAACAGGCTGAATTTCGATTTTGGACCATTCGGCCGGGATCTGAATTTCTTCAACTTCTCCTCCCCTGTCGATTGCCGTGTTGTTCATCTTGACAATCTCTTCACCTTTCCTTCCATAAGTCTTCTTGATGGCATATTTCATTTCTTTAACAGCCATTTCATAAGGGATCACGTTGGCAAGACGGAAGAAGGTAGATTGCATGATGCTGTTGGTGCGGTTCCCAAGGCCGATCTCAACGGCGATCTTGGTAGCATCGATGATAAAAAACCGGATTTTGTGTTCGGCAAGGTATTTTTTCATGTGATCGGGAAGCCGTTTCTTGGTTTCTTCTGCGTCCCAGATGCTGTTCAGCAAAAATGTACCCCCATCTTTCAGCCCCTTCAGCATATCATATTTTTCCAGGTAAGCCGGAACATGACAGGCAACAAAATCAGGCGTGATCACAAGGTAAGGTGCACGGATGGGTTTGTCGCCAAAGCGAAGGTGGGATACGGTGATCCCGCCCGACTTCTTGGAATCATAGGCAAAATAGGCCTGAGCATATTTATCGGTCGATTCGCCGATGATCTTGATCGAATTCTTATTGGCTCCAACCGTTCCGTCGGATCCGATGCCAAAGAATTTTGCCGAAATAGTGCCGGCCGAGTCAATACTTACTTCCGGAAGAAGCGGTAATGAGTGAAACGTAACATCGTCGACGATACCAATGGTAAAATGATTTTTCGGTTCTTTCGCCTTCAGGTTGTTGAAAACGGAAATGATCTGCGACGGGGTGGTATCTTTTGAACTCAAACCATAGCGGCCGGTATTGATCATGGGGCGGTTTTCCCTCTCATAGAATATATCACGGATATCAAGGTAAAGGGGATCACCATTAGCGCCTGGCTCTTTCGTGCGGTCGAGAACCGTGATCCTTTTTACGGTTGCAGGAAGTACATTAAAGAAATATTTTGCAGAGAAGGGCCTGTAAAGGTGAACCGAGATCAATCCGACCTTCTCTCCCTTTTCCCTTAAGTGATCTATCACCTCCTTGATGGTATCGGTTACAGAACCCATCGCGACGATAATATTTTCAGCATCCGGCGAACCGTAATAGGTGAAAGGATGATATTCCCTTCCGGTCATTTTGGTGATCTCCTTCATATAATTCTCAACGATATCCGGAACCGGCTCATAGAAACGGTTCACCGCTTCTTTTGCCTGGAAGAAGATATCCGGGTTCTGGGCAGTACCGCGGGTCACCGGATGTTCGGGATTCAGGGCCCTGTCGCGGAATTCATGTAATGCCTTGTAGTCGATCAGCTTTGCCATATCTTCATTGGAAAAGGCTTCGATCTTTTGGATCTCGTGGGATGACCGGAAACCATCGAAAAAATGAAGGAACGGTATGCGTGATTTGATGGCGCTGAGGTGGGCAATTCCAGCTAGATCCATAATTTCCTGTACGCTTCCGCTGGCCAGCATGGCAAAACCGGTCTGGCGGGTTGCATAAACATCGGAATGATCGCCAAAGATTGACAATGCATGAGCAGCAATGGTACGGGCGCTGACGTGAAAGACGCCGGGCAGCAATTCGCCTGCAAGTTTGTACATGTTAGGGATCATCAGCAACAAGCCTTGTGAGGCGGTGAACGTCGTGGTTAACGAACCTGCCTGCAGCGAGCCATGAACTGCTCCTGCAGCACCTGCTTCCGATTGCATTTCAACAACTTTTACTTCGTCTCCGAAAATGTTTTTTCTTCCGTGGGCAGCCCATTCATCAACATTCTCGGCCATATTGGAAGACGGTGTAATGGGATATATAGCAGCCACCTCGCTGAACATATAGGCCATATGAGAGGCAGCCTCGTTCCCGTCGCAGGTGATAAATTTTTTTTTATTTTCCATAGTATATTGAGTATAAGTATTTTAGATATGTTGTTGTGAATTCTCTAACAAGTTGCAAAGGTACTATTTCTTTCTTTTCAAAGACAAGAATTGAGGGAAAATATTAATGCAGAAATTCAGAATGCAGGAATGTAAGATGCTGGATGCTGGATGTGTGGGCGAGGGTATGGGTGGGGAGAGAACTGCCGACTGCTGACTTCCGACTGCTGACTTCCGACCTCCGCCCTCTAACCTCCATCCTCTAACCTCCATCCTCCGACTAAATCCTCAAATTGTGTAATTTTGTTCAAAACAACCGCTGTGGTCTTCCCTTCGAATTTCGAGTCAAAAATTGGGTTTGATGATATCCGTTCGCTTCTGAAAGAATACTGCCTCGGTCCCGGGATGCCATACACGGAAGAAATGGCATTTTCCGAAACCCTTTCTGAGATCCGACCACTTTTGGGGCAGACGGAAGAACTGCGCCGTATCCTTTTGTCGGAAGAAAATTTTCCTTCCCAGGATTATTATGACCTGACGGATGAACTGCTCCGGATCCGGATCGAGGGAACATTTATAGAGCCGGAAAATTTGTCGCTGCTGAAACTTTCCCTGTCATCCATTTCCCTTATCCTTGATTTCTTCCGGAAACATCCTGTTGAAAAGTTTCCCTTACTCTCTTCGCTCTCAGGCGAGATAATCATCGATCCGGAGCTGATCCCCGGTATTGAACGGATCATCGATGAAAAATCACAGGTAAGGGATGATGCTTCTTCCGCCCTGAAGAAGATACGGAAGGAAAAAAAATCGAAACTGGCGGCTGTTGAAAAGAAAATCGTTCAAAGCCTTAAGCTGGCTCGTAAATCGGGCTGGACCCCGGAAAATGCCGACCTGACATTGCGTGATGGAAGGTTGGTCATACCATTATTAAGTACGCATAAAAGAAAGATCCAGGGATTTGTTCATGATGAATCGGCAACCGGGCAGACCGTTTACCTTGAACCTGCGGATGTTCTTGAAACCAACAACGAGATCCGCGAACTCGATTATGCCGAACGAAGGGAGATCATCCGCATCCTGACTGCTTTTGCCGATACCCTCAGACCCTGCTGCGAAGACCTGATCCTCGCCTACACCTTTTTGGGAAACATAGACTTCATCAGGGCCAAAGCATTACTGGCCATCCGGATCAATGGTATATTGCCCGCCACAATTTCAGAGAAACCCCTTATTCACTGGAACGAAGCGGTTCATCCCTTGCTATACCTCGCTCATTCGCGGCAGAAAAAGAGTGTCGTGCCCCTCTCCATTGAACTGGATCCGGATAACAGGATCCTGATCATTTCCGGGCCGAATGCCGGTGGAAAATCGGTATGCCTGAAAACCGTCGGATTGCTGCAGTATATGTTCCAGTGCGGGATACTGCCTTCCGCAAAGGAAGATTCTACTTTTGGCATCTTCCGGAAGATATTCATTGATATCGGCGATGAACAATCCCTCGAAAATGATCTCAGTACCTATACATCAAAATTGCTGAACCTGAAATTTTTCCTTGAGAACCTGGATGAAAGTTCTCTTTTCCTGATCGATGAATTCGGAACCGGTACTGACCCTGCCTTGGGCGGCCCCATCGCCGAAGCCAGTCTTGAGGAAATCAACCGGAAAAAAGCGTTTGGAGTTGTTACCACGCATTATTCCAACCTTAAACTGCTTGCCGGGAGGGTTCCCGGAATCGTCAACGGCGCCATGCTCTATGATGCAGGGAAGATGAAGCCTCTCTACCTTTTAAAGATCGGTAAGCCCGGGAGTTCTTTCGCTTTTGAGATTGCCCGTCAGATCGGGTTTCCGGCCGATGTACTAAATTCGGCCGCCGGCAAAACAGGGACCAGCCAGCTTGATTTTGATCGGGAACTCCAGAACCTGGAAACGGAAAAAACAGAACTGGTACAGAAATCCACAGAATTAAAAGTGGCCGATGATTTCCTCAATGAAATGATCACTAAATACCGGAAACTGAACGAAGAACTGGAAGCATCGCAAAAGGAGATTCTGCGGAACGCGAAGGAAGAAGCACTGCACATGTTGAATGAATCCAACCGACTCATCGAAAAAACCATCAAAGAAATACGGGAAAGCCAGGCAGAAAAAGCAAGGACGAAGGAAGCCCGGCTGGAAATCGAGGAACTGAAAAAAAAGATTGAACTTGATACAAAGGCAGAGGGCGACAAAGGCCTGAAGGAAAAGAAGATGGTTTCCCTAAGTCCGCAACAACAAAAAGTAACGCCTTCCCGTGGCCCCTATCAGTCATTCTATGACGACCTGCAGAAGAAGCTGCTTCAGTTTCAACTCACACTCGACCTCCGAGGGAAGCGGGCCGACGAAACACATTCCCTTCTGCAGCGGTACATTGATGATGCCATCCTCCTGAATATTCCTGAAGTCAGGATTCTTCACGGTAAGGGAAATGGCATCCTCCGTCAGATCACCCGTGATTATCTTACGAGGGTAAAGGAAGTCAAAAAATTCGCCGATGAAGAACTCGAGCGTGGCGGCTCTGGAATAACAGTGATTAGCTTTAGATAATGCAGGAATAAGAAATAGCATCCAGCATCCAGCATCCAGTAACAATTTGCAGATTAATTTTTTTGATAGTACCTTTGCACGTTTTCGAAAAAACCTATCATGAGTTTACGCCAAAAGAGGAATGATCTGAAAAAACGAATGCAGGAAGCATTCAAGGGCGGCGGCGAACAGGCCACTGAGAAACAAAAAGCATCCGGGAAGTTAACCGCCCGGGAACGGATCCTTGAATTGCTCGATGCCGATACCTTCCATGAATACGATCTTTTTGTCAAGCATGCCGGGGTTGATTTCGACATGGACAAGAAATATCTCCCCGGCGACGGGGTTATCACCGGTACCGGATCCATCAGTTCATATCCGGTTTGTATTTTCGCACAGGATTTCACGGTTGCAGGCGGTTCTTTAGGTTATGCACATGCCAAGAAGATTACCAAGATCATGGATCAGGCGATGAAGATGAAAGTGCCACTGATCGGGATCAACGATTCCGGTGGCGCCCGCATCCAGGAAGGGGTAAATTCTCTGGCCGGTTATGGCGAAATATTTTACAGGAATACGCTGGCTTCAGGCGTCATCCCTCAGATCTCCGTGATCCTTGGCCCCTGTGCCGGCGGTGCGGTTTATTCACCGGCATTGACCGACTTTGTTTTTGTGGTCGACAAGATCTCAAAGATGTTTATCACTGGGCCGGAAGTAATCAAGACCGTCCTCGGGGAAGAAATCTCCATGGAAGACCTTGGCGGCGCCCGTGTTCATGCTGAAATCACCGGGAATGCTCATTTCTTTGCAGAAAGCGAAAAGGAATGTTTCGAGCAGATCAAGAAACTGGTGAGTTTCATTCCCTGGAACAACGAAAAGGTTGCTGAAACGTTCCCGAAGAAAGCACCGAAATCAAGGCAATACAAGATCGACCATATATTCCCGGTCAACCATATGCAACCCTACGATGTTAGGGATATCATAAAATCCATTTGCGACGATTCCGATTTCTTTGAAGTACATGAACTCTGGGCAGCGAATATCGTGGTAGGCTTCGCACGCCTCGACGGACAAACCGTTGGGTTTGTGGCCAACCAGCCCATGGTACTCGCCGGGGTCCTTGATGTCGATTCTTCCGACAAAGCCGCCCGCTTTATACGATATTGCGATGCTTTCAATATTCCTCTTGTCACCCTGGTTGACCTTCCCGGCTACCTGCCAGGCGTTGACCAGGAATATGCCGGTGTAATCCGTCATGGGGCGAAAGTGCTCTACGCATATTCCGAAGCCACCGTTCCAAAGCTAACCGTGATTCTTCGCAAAGCATACGGAGGAGGTTATATTGCCATGTGTTCACACCATCTCCGGGCTGATTTTGTTTTCGCCTGGCCCACAGCCGAAATTGCCGTAATGGGGCCTGAAGGAGCCGCCAATATCATCTTCCGTAATGAAATAAAAGCTTCGGATAATCCGGAAGAGACACGTAAAAAACTGATCGAGGATTACCGCCAGAAATTTGCAAATCCTTATGTTGCTGCAGCTTTTGGTTATATTGATGCCGTGATCGAACCGACGGAAACCCGGGATTTCCTCATCCATTCCCTCAGCATTGCCGCTAACAAGCGGGAAGCAAGGCCGACAAAGAAGCACGGGATCCCTCCGTTTTAAATAGCGAAATAGCGAAATAGCGAGATAGCGAAATAGTGAAGTGTTAAGAGATTAAGTTTTAAGTGTTAAGTGAAGGTAAGAGGTAAAGAGGATTCTGCGAAAATCTGCGTTTTTTATCTGCGATAATCTGCGAGAAATAATTGATTGAATGTTTTTTTATCCGCAAAAACCAAATCAGCGAACATGGACACTGAAAACCCAAAACCCGAATTACATATTTTAAATTTCGAAGAAGGAAGCTTCCAGACAACTTTTACAAAAAAGTTCATGAGCCGGAAGTCTTATACTGTGCCGGATCCTAAAAAAGTATTCGCCTTCATCCCAGGAACCATCACAAAGATCTTCGTTAAGGAAAAACACAAGATAAAGAAGGGCGAACCCCTGCTGACCTTCCAGGCCATGAAGATGAACAACATCCTTTCCTCTCCCCTGACTGGCCGCATCAAGAAAGTCAATGTCAAGGCAGGGGAAACATTTACAAGAGCTCAGATCCTGGTGGAATTCGACTGACCCTCTTTGAGTTTTCCTGAAAAGATGTATCTTTGCAGCAGTTCAGAAATCAGAGATCAGAGGGCAGAGATCAGAGATCGGAGATCAGAGATCGGACTTCTGACCTCCGACTTCAGACTTCAATTAAGTTTTACTAACAAATTAATTATCAACGAAAAGCAATGGCAAATCACAAGAGTTCAGAAAAAAGAATCCGTTCAACCGAAACAAAAAAAACACAGAACCGGTACCAGGCCAAGACAGTAAGGAATGCTGTTAAAAAACTGAGAAGCACAACAGATAAAGAGGCGGTTGTTAAGAGCCTTCCTGAAGTTATCTCTCACCTGGATAAGCTGGCTAAGAAAAGTGTGATCCACAAGAACAAGGCAGCCAACCTGAAGTCGAAGATGATGAAAAAAGCAAATAAGCTGGCTAATACAAAGGCAGAATAGCTCTTTTCAAAAAGCGGTTGCTTTATAACATATTCAGGAATGCCACTGGTTTTGCATGGATTAACATCGGATGCAACACCAGTGGTTTTCTTTTTTATTTTTGTGAGATGAATGTGAGATTATCTTAAGAAATAAAAATCACCGCAAAGACGCTAAGACGCTAAATAAAACGCTAAGTTCCTTTTTCGCGAACTTAGCGCCTTTGCGCCTTAGCGGTAAAAAAGGATTTTCGGAATGGATACAAAGTTGACACATCATAAAAATCCAAATGTCTGAACCTGTTGAAATAACTACGAATTTCATCGATGTAAAGTCGCTCTTTGCAGTAAAAAACCCGCATTTATTAAAGATCATCCCGGGTTTTATCTTTACTATTATCAAGAAGATCGTTCACCAGAATACGATCAATGGATTCATTTACAAGCATCGCGACAAATTCGGACTCGCATTCGTCAGCGCAATGCTCAAGGAATTCGGGGTGAAGATGGAAGTCATGAAAAGTCCCGGATCAACAATCGACGGTTACGATCTGCCAGAGATAATTCCACCGCATGGACGGTTCATCATCGCATCCAACCATCCGCTCGGAGCACTGGACGGCCTTGCGTTGCTGCATATTGCAGGGCAATCCCGCCCGGATGTCGTTTTCCCGGTAAATGACCTATTGATGTTCGTCCCAGGGTTGAAACCCCTCTTCATCCCGATCAACAAGCATGGAAAAAATACCGAAAATATTGAGATCATCCACCAAACCTTCGCATCTGACAAAACCGTTCTATACTTCCCTGCAGGACTCGTGTCGAGAAAACAAAAAGGCGGAAGGATCCTGGATCTCGAATGGAAAAAAACCTTTGTCACGCAGGCCAAACGATACCAGCGTGACATCATCCCCGTTTACATCTCGGGACGGAACACCAACTTCTTCTATAACCTTGCCAATTTGCGGAAAAAGCTGGGGATCAATGCAAATATCGAAATGATGCTCCTCCCCGATGAAATGTTGCGCCAGAAAGACAAAACCATCAGGCTGATCTTTGGAGATCCTATCCCCTGGTCCACGCTGGATCGTTCGCATACGGATGCGGAATGGGCAAAGATCATAAAGGAAAAGGTTTACCAGCTAAGTGAACTCATAACAAAGTGATGAAGTGTTAAGTTTTAAGTGTTAAGTGCATAATGTTAATTTGTATTTTTAATCTTTCATTCTTCATTTTTAATTTTTCATTCTTTTTTATATGGAACCTATAATTCCACCATTAGACAAGGCATTGCTGGATGAAGAACTTGCCGAAGCGCATTTTGTTCGCTATACAAACAACGGCCACAATAAGATTTTTATTTTCACGGCACACAGTTCCCCAAACCTGATGCGGGAAGTAGGCCGGCTTAGGGAAGACACGTTCCGTGATGCAGGCGGTGGAACGGGTAAAGCCATCGATATTGATGAATACGATACCGCCGAAAAACCATTTATCCAGCTGATCGTTTGGAATCCCGTTGAAAAGGATATCGTGGGAGGTTACCGTTTCATCCATGGAAAAAACATTCCCTGCAATGACCATGGGGCACTCAACAGCGCCACAGCAGAACTATTTGATTATTCAAACCACTTTGTACGCGATTATCTACCGGTTTCCATCGAGTTGGGAAGGTCGTTTGTTCAACCCGAATACCAACCTACAATCAACTTTAAAAAAGGCATGTATTCACTGGATAATCTCTGGGATGGGCTTGGCGCTATGATCATCGACAATCCCGATGTAAAATATTTTTTCGGGAAGATGACCATGTACCCGGATTATAACCGGACTGCGAGGGATATCATCCTCTATTTTCTAAAAACATACTTCCCCGACAATGAAAAGCTGATGACGCCGAAAAAAATGCTGCAAATGGAGACCGATGAACAGTATCTTGAAAGCCTCTTTACCGGTGCGGATTATCAGGAAAATTATAAGATCCTGGTCCACGAGATTCACCACCACAATGAGCACATCCCGCCTTTGGTCAATGCATACATGAACCTCTCGCCTACGATGACCACCTTTGGAACGGCCATCAATCACGAATTCGGGGAGGTAGAAGAAACCGGGATCATGATCAAAATCCCCGACATCTATCCCCGGAAAAAGGAAAGGCACCTGACCACTTATATGCGCAGGTTTTCATCCTGGAAGAACATTAAACTCAGAAGAAAAAGATAATGAAGGACTGATGAAGTGTTAAGTGTTAAGTTTTAAGTTTTAAGGATTATGGCGTATAGATCGTTTGAAGAGCTGGAGGTTTGGAAACGGTCATGTAAATTGGCTATTGATGTATATTTTGTTTTGAAGGATTGTAGGGAGTTTGGTTTGCGTGACCAGATGAACAGAGCAGCTGTTTCAATACCGTCTAATATCGCTGAAGGGGCTGAACGAGATTCAAAAAAGGAATTTATTCACTTCCTTAATATTGCTAAAGGTTCTGCTGCCGAATTACGAACCCAAATTTATATAAGTGAAAAAATTGGAATTCTTTTTCCTAAGGATACCCGGCCCTTAATCCAGGAAACCAAAGAAATATCATCGATGCTCCAAGGCCTGATCAACTCTCAAAAACCCAAACCAAAAAAATCTTAAATCTTAAAACTTAACACTTAAAACTAACTTTTTGAATATCTCCTCAGCAAATTTCATTGCCAGCAGTCCTTCTTTGAAACTCTGCCCGGAAACTGATCTTCCGGAATTTGCATTCATCGGCCGGTCGAATGTCGGAAAATCCTCATTGATCAATATGATCACCGGAACCAAAGCCCTTGCAAAAGTATCGGCTACGCCTGGAAAAACCCGGCTGATCAATTATTTTCTCATCAATGAATCCTGGTTCCTCGTTGACCTTCCGGGATTCGGTTTTGCAAAAACCTCAAAAGAGGAGAGCCGGAAGATCGAAACCATGATCGAAGGGTATCTGCTTCGCCGTGATAATCTGCGCCTGACATTTCTACTCATCGATTCGCGGCACCTGCCTCAAAAGATCGACCTGGAATTTATGGCGTGGCTTAACCGCAACAGGATCCCATTTATCGTTTTGTTCACAAAAACCGACAAAATTTCCAAAGCCCGGCATACCGCCAATCCTTCCCTTTACCGGAAATCACTTTTAACCACACTAAACATTGACCCGGTTTTCATCCTGACTTCAGCGGAAAAGAAAACCGGACGGGAAGAGGTGATGGAGTGTATAGAAGAAGTGGTGAGAGGTGAATAGTGAGTTGTGATTGGTGAATGGTGAATGGTGAATGGTGAGAGGGCTGATCAAAAAATAACCAGAAGTGAAATTACCGGCTACAACATCCAACAAAAACACAAACCCAAAAGGGGTTTAATGAAAGTGCGACTTAAAAAACAAAATGCATAACTTCTTCGAACCTTTTTCGCAAAAAAAATACTAATTTTTTTTCTCAATTTATTTTTTTGAGTAAATTTGCTACTCGTTCTGCCAAAAAGATTTCCCGCTAAGTCTCACTTCCACTTGTGACTGACCGGGCGAAGCTGTAAAAGGTGAATGGTGAGTGGTGAGAGGTGAGAGGTGAAGAGGCTGTTTAAAAGAATATTTTTCTTCTCCGTAGATGGCAGACTGCAGACTATAGACTGCAGACCGCAGACTGCAGACTGCTGACCTAAACCAAGAAACATGCATGCACATCTGATCAATATCCCGAAAATCGAAGACCCTCGTGGGAACCTTTCATTTATTGAAGAAGAAAACCATATTCCTTTTAAGATTCTTCGTTCATATTGGATCTACGATGTACCCGGCGGACAAGTCCGTGGAGGACATGCATTTAAAGAGCAACAAGAAGTGATCATCGCACTCTCTGGCAGCTTTGACGTAGTTGTCGATGACGGGACGGAGAAAAAAACCTTTTCGCTGAACCGCTCTTATTACGGTTTATATATTCCTGCCGGACTTTGGCGTCAAATGGGAAATTTTTCCACTAATTCACTTGCACTGTTTGTAAGTTCGACTTGTTATTCAGCAGATGACTATATCCGGGATTACAATGAATTTATCTTATTCCTAACAACCAATGCAAAGGTCAACAGTTAAAGATTGTAAAGTTCTGCCCTTGACGAAAATTCATAACAGGGCAGGAAATATAACAATTGTTGAAGGGAATAAAGATGTGTCTTTCGATATTAAACGGATTTATTATCTTTATGATATACCAGGAGGGGAAGAACGAGGTGGACATGCGCATAAAGAATTGTTTCAATTGATTGTTGCAGCAAGTGGAGCATTCGATGTTCTGCTCGATGATGGAAAAAACAAAAAAAGTGTAACCCTTAATCGTCCGGAATTTGGATTAATAGTCGTTCCGGGAATCTGGCGTGAATTAAATAACTTCTCATCGGGGGCCATTTGTTTGGTACTTTCCTCTGAGATTTACAGTGAGGACGATTATATCAGGGATTATGATGACTTTAATAAGCGTATACAAAAGTGATCATAATCAAGACTTCTTTGAAGTAAAAAATATTTGAAGAAATTCTGCAATGAAAAAAATTTTAATCGCTGGATGTGGTGGGGCCCCGTCAGAAGGTGTAATCAACTCTCTGCTGCAATGTAATAAAAGAGATGAAATAATCGGAATGGGAAGTGAGCCTACTGATCTGGTTCTATCTTCTGCTAAACGGAAATATGTTGTGCCTTATGCCGATTCACCTGATTATGAGAAAGAACTACTCAATATCCTGGATAAGGAGAAACCGGATTTAGTGCATTTTCAGAATGATTTGGAAATTTTTGAAGCCTCGAAAATCAGGAAGAAAATTCTAGCCACTGGCACTAAACTTTTTATGCCCCGGCATGATGTCATTGAAACCTGTGTAGATAAATTCAAATCCTATTTAAAATGGCAAAATGCAGGTGTCAAGGTCACAAAAAACATTTTGATAAATGATCCTGACGATCTTAAGAGAGCTTTTTCTGATTTAGGAAATAAAGACGGCAAGATCTGGTTAAGAGTATCTTCAATAGGAGCTGGCGGTAAGGGTTCATTACCAACGAATGATATACAGTTTGCAAAAGGATGGATTGAAAGGTTCAACGGATGGGGCGATTTTATTGCCGCAGGATTACTCTCTTCAGATACGGTAACTTTTCTGACTATATGGTACGAAGGTGAATTAATTGTTGCCCAAACAAGAATCAGAAAAGGATGGGTTCATGGAAGTCGCACATTATCTGGAGTAACCGGTGTTACCAAAGTCGGGCAGACCTATTCTAACGAAATTGTTACCAAAGTGGCAATTGATTCAATATTAGCAATTGATGAAAAGCCTCATGGGATATATGGTGTAGATATGACCTATGATGATGTCGGTTTTCCGAATCCCACAGAAATTAATATCTCACGGTTTTTTACAACCATTCTTTTTTTTACGGAAGCAGGTCTTAACATGCCTGAAATTTTTAAAGATATTATTTTATATAATGAATTTCCAGCCTTGGATAAAAAAATAAATCCTTTGCCGGATGGGCTTCTCTGGTTAAGAGGGATGGATACAAAACCCCGGTTAATGACCGAGTCTGAATTGAAACACAATTTTATTAAATTATGATTTTACTTACCGGTGCAACAGGCTTTATTGGAACCCATCTGCGTGCCAAGCTGATTGAATATTTTGGCAGGAACAATATCCTTGTTCTCTCTTCAAAACCCTTAATTGATTGCAATTTTATTTTGCATAATAATTACAATTTCGAAAATGATATTTTTACAAAAAATGAATATGAACAAATTGACACCATAATTCATGCAGGAGCTTTTACACCGAAATCAACAGCTGAAGCCAATGACATACTAGGATCAAATTCAAACATTATTAATACAGCAAAGCTAATCGGTGCGAATTTACCTTTCCTTAAACGAATAATATATTTAAGCGCAATCGATGTTTACGCTATTTCCGATATGGTTATGACAGAAGATTTTGTAACATCACCAATCTCATTATACGGATATTCCAAGTTGTTTTGTGAGAAGATGATCACCGAATGGGCCATTCAAAACACCCTTATTTATCAAATTCTTAGAATAGGACATATCTATGGACCTGGTGAAGAACATTATAAAAAAATAATACCTTTAGTTATGCGGCAATTAATTAAAGGTGAAACGATCCGGGTCTATGGTACTGGTGAAGAAATCAGAACATTCTTGTATATTACAGATGTCGTGGATACTATTATTAATTCACTATCCTTAAATGAACCCATTGGCCCTGTAAATATTATTGGTGATGACCCCATAACCGTTAATGATTTGGTTTTCAAAATAGTTCAAATATCCGGAATAAAAATCTCAATTAATAGAATTAAGAATTCAAATAAAAACCGGAATCTTGTTTTTAACAATGATAAAATGAAGAAGTATCTTTCGACTCCAAAAATTAATCTCGATGAAGGCCTACATTCAGAATGGAATTACATGAAGACACTAATGCAATGAATCTATTTTTTGATTTAGATGGGACACTTTTGGATTCACGAGAAAGGTTATATCAACTTTTTCAAACTCTTGTTCCTCAATCAACTTTTTCATTCAGTGCTTATTGGGATCTAAAGCGTTTCAAAAATGATCACAAATCCATCTTATCAAAGTTTTTTAGACTTAATGACAAGGATATAAAGAACTTCGAAAAATTATGGATGAGTGAAATTGAAGATGAAAGATGGCTATTACTGGATAAACCATT
>JADGPR010000071.1 GCA_017882335.1 Bacteroidales bacterium
TGAAAGCTCACTTAATGCTGGTCTAACAGCCGATTCTAATTCGAACCAGTTAAATTTAAATATTTCGTTATAAATTGGAACAGAAGAAAGTTTAGAATAAACCTTGATTAGATATTGAAGAGCTTCATCTGTTTTTTTTATTTGAACTCTAAATTCTGATAAAGTATCAAGATAGATTTTACCCCTGACAATAGCATTGTCCATTTCTTTTTTATAATCTCTAAGCTTTTTAATATTTATATCCTTTAAATAACAATTATTTATATCACTGATGCTGACTGAAAACAATTCTGGATTGAAATCTGTCGGAAGTGGGGCGTTCGTAATATCATGTGCGGCTTTAAGGTAATTATCTATAAGAGGCTTCCAATCTGAAGCATAAAGGGCTGTTTTGGGGGTATTACCATTCTCAATTTCCTTTACGAAATTCGTCAATTTATCAAACGTTTCACATGCACTTTTTAATTCAAGATAAGATTTTAAAACTGGGGCTGAAAGTTTTAATAATTCCTCACAATGTGCATCAATAAATGTAAGTACGATAATAATTGATAGGACTATTTTTTTCATTATGATTGTTTTATAATTGTACACAACTTGATTTTTACATGAATATATATATTTCGACATTAGTGGAAAAACCGGAACCTCTGACCACCTTGTGCCGGTTAAGCGTGACCACCATATTAGTCTTATAATAATTCATTTAAAATCGTCAATTTACTTCGGCCTTGGGTGGTCAATCTAACCGGTTTGTCCAAAGCACAAACTCAATTACAAGATCACCTGAGTTTATACACCTAAAAATACCAGAATAGGCTTATTCTGTGGGTTGAGAAAAGCAAATGTAATAACCGGGTAAGCCTTTGTTATTTTTGCCGAATTATTTCATAAAACCTGGAGGCTTCTTCTTCCCGTTTCATTTTTGTTACGGCTTCTGAAAATACTGCGAAAAGCGCTTTATCGTCAATAGCGTTATCAAGGATATCGGATTTCGGATTGTTCAATTCCAATTTAGTAAGAGGCCTGCAATGTGCCACAGCAGATCCGGATAAAAACATTTTGGTTGCATATGTTTCATAACCGGTGGGCGCTCCATTTATATCAACCCTCAATATAGGATTCAGCGACCAGTCGAAATCCATTGTAATATCGTAATAAACAAAGATGAGGGCATCCACTTTTAACTCGCTGAGCAGGTTTGCCTGGGTAATGACAAGATTGGTAAAAGCCTGGGAAAGACTATGGGCCCCGTATTTTTTCAATCCTCCATACGTGGTGGAATAGATTTCATAATCGTAAACTTTCTGCGACTCCACGAGATTTTTATAAGAAGGAGCTGATTTTACCTGCGCCACCGGGATGACCTCTATACCAAAATCCTGATGAAGCATGGAGGAAAACTCACCATAGATCTTATTTGTATAGTCATCCCATACCTTGACTGGCAAGTGAGGGAACCGATGGGTAATCACGTCATAGTGCTTCACTTTATCAATCGTAAGCTGGCCATTATGAGCTCCATACTCGTAATCAATCCAGGCAAGTTCTTCCTTGGTTTGTTCCAGTTCCGAAACATCCACATTAAAGCTGATGATAGCTGCCTTTTTGATATTGGCAATGGCGCCACCGTTACCAAAAAGTGTATAGAACCTATATCCGGGGGTATTCTTTTTCTTGTTATCCTTCTGTTCGACCATGATCGACTGGTTGGTAATCTTTACCCCTTCCTCCGGCTTCTCTGTCCTGGCGATATTAGCTGAAACAGAGGGGTATTCCACATTGACATCTTTACAATCCATAAACCTTGAAACAATTTTAACAGGCCCGGAGGCTGCCGAATCAGTCACAGGAATGTCGATCCGGTAGCGTTCAGCCAGAAGCCAGGATTTTCCGTTCACAAGGGAACGTGCGTATGTGAAGGACCAGTCGTTATTAATGTCCACGAAATAGATGGACGGGATCTTAATCTCCGGTGTGCAGGAAAAATAGTCAATGCCCGACCAGCCATGCTGGGTAACGGAGGGTTTGGAATATAATAGTAGCCTGACCTGGGAAGGGATATCAGGAACACTGCTTTCGAGTTTCACGGTAAAGCCCTCCCGTAATTTTACCGATGACGGCTCCAGGATTTTAACGGGTTCTACCGGATTAACGGTAAAAGACACTTCCTGTCCTTTTGCGCTTTTGATATGAATTTTGTAAGGCCTGATCTCCTTGACCTCTTTCCCGTAATACCCGGCTCCAAGGTCTGGCAAGGGCTGCCCGTCGATCTCAACAGTACCGGTCAGCTCTACAAACTTGAATGAAGTCCGCTGCATCAGTGAAACATAGACAAGGTTTCCTGGTTTTTCGGGCCAGATATCGTTCAATTGCAGAAAAAGATTATCAGCATTCGGATTTAATGACTTCGGATAAGTATTCACGATCATGCCCGCATCAATCTTGATCTCGGCAAGGTTATCGCTTTTTTCCGTGATCGATTTGCTCAAGCCTTTCTGAAGCTTGCTGAAAAATTTCTGTGCCGGGCAAATGGTAACCAGGAACAGGCATAAAAAGATCAATAGTTTTCTCATATATGAAAATTAATATATCTAAATTAGCCGGTGCAAATGTAATTAAATCTAACAGGCAAACAAATCAGCAAATTGCCACCCATTTTAATATCAGATTTTATACCGTTGAGACACGCCGCAAGCATATCATGCGGATACTTCATCTGAAAACCTTCCAGCTATGAAAAAGCTTTTCCTTGTCCTTTTGTTGGCAATAATTTCAGGGACTGCTATTGCCCAGACCAATATGACCGTGTCGAATCCCCTGGTACTCCCTGTTTTGCTGGGAAATTATAATCCCGCCGATTATACTCCGCCCGTCATCATAAATTACCCGGACTCCATTTTGTATGGAATTGTAAACCGGTGTTCAAAAGACACCCTGGTCAAATACCTGAGCAGGATCGATACGTATCATAACAGGAATTCCGGATCTGATACGGTTACTGGTACACATGGCATTGGTGCTGTAAGGCGATGGATATACGGGAAATTTCTGGAATACAGGGCTGCATGCAATAACCGGCTTTTGGTCTCCTGGATGGATTTCGATGTTGCGATCTGCGGACAGACCCATCACCGTAATGTTTTTGGTGTTTTGCCAGGTCTCGATACAACCAACAAGGAAGTTCTTTTTATCGAGGCCCATTTCGACACCCGTTGCGAAGGTGTGTGCGATACGGCCTGCTATTCCCCGGGAATGGAAGACAACGGTTCGGGAACTGTCCTTGTGATGGAACTCGCCAGGATCATGACAAGGTATGCTTATAACCATACAATTGTGTTTGCCCTTGTAACCGGCGAGGACGAGGGATTATTCGGGTCAACGGCCTTTTCGCAATGGCTCAAAAACAATAATATAAAACTCAGGGCCGTCCTGAATAACGATGTTATTGGAGGATTTATCTGCGGCCAGACCTCCTCGCCTCCCGGCTGTCCCGGTTTGAATGCCATAGACAGCACGCATGTGAGGGTTTTTTCCTTCTCATCCTACAACGACTCCACGGCAGTTTCGCCGAACAAACAACTTGCACGTTATGTCCGCCTTCACCAGGTGGAACGGATAAACCCATTGCTTACCACCCCGATGACCATCGACATTATAATCACAGAGGACAGGGGAGGAAGAAGCGGAGACCAGGTCCCTTTCCGTCAGAAAGGATACACCTCCATCCGGTTCACATCGAAGAATGAACATGGCAACGGAACCGGAACTCCTCCCGACCGCCAGCATTCGGTCAGGGATATTCTGGGTGTTGATCTCACTATTCCACCCGATGGTATCGTTGACAGTTTTTTCGTTGACCCCGGTTATCTGAGGCGAAATCTTATCATGAACGGGGTCAACCTGGGATGGCTTGCTATCGCTCCTCCCATACCACAACCTGAATGGACACCCGTTTCCGGAGGTATCGGGATAGACCTGCACGGAGCCGATTCGGTTTACCAGTACTACCGTGTTGGAGTGCGTACAAAAAGGTCAGGCACGCTCTATTTTGACACGGTTTACACTTTCACCACAAACCACATTACCATTAGCGGCCTTTATTCCAACAAGACCTATTTTTTTAGCGTGGCAAACGTGAAGAACGGAGTGGAAAGCCTTTTTTGCAATGAATACTCGGTTCTGGCAGTCGGCCTGAACCAAGAACCTGAACAAGACCGGGGAATAAGGCTCCTGCCGAACAGTCCAAATCCTTTTTCCGATCGTACACGGTTTCTTGTTGAGGCAGGAGCTAATGTTCAGATGGAAAGGGCAACGATTAATATAAGCGACATTATGGGAAGACAGGTACAAACCATCCCGGTAAAGATAAATCCCGGTTTGAACACCATTGAATTTACGAATTCAAAAGCCCTGCGCGGTATTTACATCTACTCCCTATGTGATGAAGGACGAACCATTTGTTCCGGAAAAATGGCAATTTACTGAAAACAGGATCCATCTGATGCTGGATGCTGCCTGCCTGCCGCAGGCAGGGATGCTGGATTAAAGTCACAAAGTTACAGAATCATCAACTAAACGACCAAGCATCTAAGCGACTAAGCAACAAATGCCACACCCCATTTCACTACTTCGCTGCTTCTCTTATTAATATCCTATATTTGTATTTCTGATGCTTTTGTTTCAGGTTCACAAAAGCAGGGCGGTTAATCAACTTTCTGTCATAGGTTACATCTGCAGGTTGCCATTGGCAAGCGAACTAAATCTTATACCACGCGCAGGATGGGAGTAATAATAAGTAAAATGAATGCTTATTTTGAATATCTGAACGGTAGCGACTTGCCTGAACATCCGAAACAAGTTTTCAGCCTGGCAGAAAAATCGTTAAGGCCTCTTCTTGAATCAGGCCTGCCTGCTCATGTAAGTCACTTGATTGCAGCCACAACATGCCCTGATAGCCTCGCTCCATCATTGGGACAATTAATTGTTGAAAAATTCAATCACTCATTGAAAAACTGTCATTCCATCGACATTGTCCAGGGGTGTGCAGGAGGAGTAACTGCAATGATTTTAGGCAGCCAATTGGCGGAAATAAATAAATCATCGGTATTGATTGTCCAGGCAGATGCTGCAAAGAAGGCAACATCAAAATCAAAAGGCATTAACAAAATTTTCGGAAACGGGTCCTTTGCCAGCCTGATCAGCTATAATGATTCTGCCAAAGGACTGCTTCATTCCAAATCGAGGCAGTATAAAGGGCTTTCGGAAGTCGTGACCGTTAATCTCGGGCATAATACCGCAGAAATTATCATGAAAGAGAAAAAAGACATTGTAAGTAATCCGAGAATACACCTCGGTCTTTCAATGAATAATTTGCTCGCAATAAGATTAATGAGGAATGCTGAAGAATTTTACATTGATTTTGTTAAAGAAGCCACTACCCCAGACATAATGATATTACACCAGGTAAATCCGATTATTTTAAGACATCTGGAATCGGTTTTCAAAAAATATAAATTCGAATTCGTGAACGTATCTGAATCAACGGGCAACTGCGGGGTAGCATCCGTAGGCATTGCACTTAATTCAGTGAAAGATACGATTCAGGGTAAAAAGGTTCTTCTTTGCAGTTTTGGCACGGGTGGGGTAATCACTGCCGGGCTTTGGCAATGCTGAAAATATTCATATCCTTATGAGAAACATCCAGATCGTATGTCTTTTAACCCTGTTTCTTTACCTGGCACCTATTGCTGATCTTTCCGGCCAAACATGGACTTTTGTAAAGGAACGCGATCATATCAAACTGTATAGCCGGGTTGAAGAAAATGGTTCATTAAAATCCTTCAAAGGGGTAGTGGATATCCATGCAGATATGGAGAAGGTCAGCGCCATGATCGGAAATGTGACAAATTTTGAATGGTGGGGGGAAAATATCCGGGAAATCAAGGTGCTTTTTTATGAGAAAGATAAACATATCCAGTATTACCTGATTTATGATGCGCCCTGGCCATTCACGGATCGTGATCTGGTTGCGGATGTCCAAATCACGACGGATCCTTCTACGGGATTCCGGACCATCTATTCCCGCCCGCTTCTGAATGTGATTCCGAATAAGCCAGACCTGATCCGCGTTACTAATTACTGGCAAAGATGGACTATTCAACCGTCAAATAATGGCGTGATCCACCTTACCCTGGAAGGATTTATTGACCCTGCCGGAAGTGTTCCATCATGGCTGTATAACATGATTGTGATAGAAACCCCGCTAAAACTTATGCGGGAAGTACAAAAACGGGTGAATAAGTAGCTGGCGAACTGGCGAGGTGGTGAGTAATGAAGTAGTGCAAATATTTTAATAACCTTGGCTTATGCAGATGAAATTATTCACACTGATCCTGGCCTTTCCGTTGATGAGTGTGTTTGGCCTTACACGAACCCCTGATCATGGGGACAAAGGGAAAAAATATCCATCCTGTTACAAGGAAGCAATTGTAGTGAATGGAAATTCCCCGGAATGGGAGAACTCCTTGTTCAGTTTTAACAAATCGGCCCAGGTCAATTATGCCATCGTAAATGATACCAGTGCATTTTATATCTGTATCCGGATCGCAGATGAAGCTGCACAGATGAAGGTTTTACGAAGCGGAATTGAGTTACGGTTCAACAGCAAAGGGAAGAAAAAAGCGGAAGCCACATTGCATTTTCCCATCGGAGGCAGAATGAACCAGGGAGTGCAACGTGACCGGAAAACAATGCATCTGATGTTCCTGTTGCAGATGCAGGACATGGACTTGAGCGGTTTCAAAGATGGTGTCAACGGTTTTCAGAACATTAAATCCGGGAAAAACGGTATTACAGCTGCCGTGAACTGGGATTCTGCCGACATAATGGTTTATGAAGCAAGGATTCCTTTCAATGTTTTTACAGAGGATGTCCGTGCTGCAAACCCACTCGCTGTTGGAATTGTCATCAAAGGTGCTCCCAAACCAAAGGAGGGCCAGGGACAGGGAAAACAGGAAGAAGGACAGGGTGAAATGCAAGGCGGGCGAGGGCAGGATCGACCAGGGGGCATTCGTCCCGGCGGTATGGGCAGGGAAGGACAGATGCAGAACTCCGGAGATAACATGAAGATGTTTGAGGATGATGAGATTTGGCGTTCGATCGTGGTTGCAAAAAAAGAGTAAATTTGATTCCTTACCTTTGCAGGAAACAGAGCCTGATCTTCCGCAATGCCCTCATTGTTACAAGTCGAAAATTTATCCCGTTCCTATGGAGAAAAAGTCCTTTTTCAGGATATCTCCTTTGTCATCAACCAGTACCAGAAAGTTGCCCTGATCGCCCGGAATGGAGCCGGAAAATCCACCTTGCTGAACATCATTGCAGGACTGGAACCCTCCGATGGGGGATCGGTAAAATTCATTAATGATGCTTCCATCGGCTACCTGAAGCAGGACCCGGAACTGAACGAGTTTAACACTGTGTTTGACGAAGTATATGAGTCCTCGAACGAGATTCACCGGACCATCCGGGATTACGAGAAAGCGATCCTGGGTCATGACAAAAAGGAGATTCAAATAGCCATCGAGCGGATGGACGCCGTTGATGGTTGGGAATATGAAACACGGGTAAAGCAGATTCTTTCCGAATTGAAGATCGCCGATCTTGAACAAAAGATAAAAGAACTCTCCGGGGGCCAGCGGAAGCGCATTGCCCTGGCAAAGACCCTGATCACCGAACCCGCATTTCTCATCCTCGACGAACCCACAAACCATCTTGACATCGATATGATCGAGTGGCTGGAAGATTACCTGACCCGGTCGCGCATCACCCTGTTCATGATTACACACGACCGCTATTTCCTGGATCGTGTTTGCGGGGAGATTCTCGAATTGGATAATGCAGCCATCTTCCGGTACAAGGGAAATTATTCTTATTTCGTGGAGAAACAGGCAGAACGGAAAGAGAACCAGTCGAAAGAGATCGAAAAGGCCCGGAACCTGCTTCGGAAAGAACAGGAATGGATGATCCGGATGCCGAAAGCCCGCACTACCAAATCGAAGGCACGCATCGACAGTTATTATGACCTGAAATCCATTGCCGGCAGCAAGGTCCGCGAGGAAAAGATAAATATGGATGTAGGTACCGGGAGGATGGGAAAGAAGATCCTTGAGATGCGGCAGGTTTCCTTCAGCTGGGGTGAAATGCCGATCCTGAAGGATTTCTTCTATACCTTCAAACGGAATGAGAAAATCGGCTTTGTCGGAAACAATGGCTCAGGGAAATCCACCTTCCTGGAGATCATCACCGGCCAGCTTCGTCCTTCAGGCGGTAGGATAGAAAAAGGAGAAACCATCACCTACGGGTATTACCGGCAGGAGGGAATCACTTTCAACCCGGATTCCCGCGTGATTGATGTAGTAAGGGATATTGCCGAAGTAGTTACATTGAGTAACGGAGATTCTGTTTCTGTCGCGGCTTTTTTAAACTATTTCCTGTTCCCGTACCCGATGCATTATCAGCTGATAAGCAAACTGAGCGGGGGAGAAAGGCGCAGGTTGTACCTTGTTACGGTACTGATGCAGAATCCAAATTTCCTGATTCTGGATGAACCTACGAACGACCTTGATATTTTTACACTGGCCATTCTCGAAGAGTACCTGGCTTTCTTCAAAGGGTGTGTGATCATAGTGACCCACGACCGTTATTTTCTCGATGAGATTGTGGATCACCTGTTCGTGTTCAAAGGAGATGCAGTTATCAAAGATTTTCCGGGAAACTACAGCCAGTTCAGCGCTTACCGGAAACGGAAGGAAATGGAGGAGAGCCGGTTGATCCAGGCATCCCAACCAAAAAAAGAAAAACCACGTAACTTCCCTGCCGGACCCACAAAATTATCTTTTAAAGAAAAGAAAGAACTTGAGACTCTGGAAACAGAGATCTCACAACTGGAGAAAGAGAAAGCAGAAATAGTAAACGCCCTTTCCTCCGGAGTCCTCTCGCCTGAAGAACTATCGGCGAAATCCGAAAGGTTTGCCATCCTCCTGAAAGAGATCGGAATGAAATCCGACCGTTGGCTGGAACTCAGTGAAAAGTAATAATGATAAGGTTTTTAACCTCTGATTATTTATTCTGAAGTGCCCTTGGTTCGACCCAGGTGTTTGGGATATCGGCATATTCAATATAGGTAATGGAGGTCTTTCTCCAGCGTTTTTTCAGGTGCATCTTTCCATCGCCATTTCTCTGCCACAGTTCGACGGATTTTGGAAATTCCCGGTATTCCTGGCCATTCTGCCGGAATAAGGGGATCCCTACGGTTTTGTTCGCAGGGCTGATATAAATTCCTTTAATATCAAATGCAGGGTGAAAAAGGATCGTTTTCATGATAATTGTTTTTGTTGATTTTATTGTGAGTAATAATTATTTTTCTGGATTTTTCCGATCAGAAGCTGGAACATTCGATTTGGGAATATTTCATACGCGCCGGGTAATAGCCACCGTTTCCTCCGCCAAAAACGGTCAGCTTATCGAAATCAAGGATCATGCTGATCTCATGTGCACCGCCGGCTCCCCTGGCGGGACCTGAGATCTGGATGTCGTAACTGTACATGAATTTAATGCTCATGTCCTCTGCAAATTTGTAACGGTAACCGGCAACCAATGCAAGAAGGGAGGATCCGTTAGACCCCATGGAAACCTTGTACCAACCGCCCAGATAAACATTATATTTAAGCAGGTTAAAGCCGGCCTCGAGGGCACTCATTCCATCCTGGTTCTGATAAATGATCCCCGGGTTTAATTTTAACGGATCACCGGTACCCTTGGTTCCACCCGAGTATCCATCATCACCGGTGGTGATTATGAAATCGGTATGAACGACCCATTTCCTGGGTAAGGGAGATTTCTCTGTCGTAAGAAATCCCTCATCCGGCTGAAAGAAATGATCAATGGCAACACCGGCAGATCCGTTGAAACGGGATGCATCATTTGAGAATTGAATCAATCCGCCAATCCCGAAATCGGGAAAAATCCGTTTGTTGTTTTCTGGATGAGCGAATGCGCTATTGTAAATGTTGCCGTATTTTTCGCTCAACTGGTCGGTGAAAACAAAGTCATCCCAGTTCACACTTTTCTGAACCATCGAAGCACGGATCCCTACCTGGCTCACCATGTAATCAGAAAGAGGAATTCTGACACTGAGGTTAAGTCCCATTGAAAGGTTCCTGATAAAGCCAACTCCTTCATTATCGGAATTAACAATAAATCCCAGTCCACCCGAACCAGGCAGATTACGCTCTCCGAGATCGGCCGAAAAGAAATACGACTTAAACGATGCCGGCAGGTTAGGCCATTGGTTACGGTAGGTGAACCGTGCGTGAAGACCCGTGTTAAGCCCGGTGAATGCTGGATTATAATAAGCCTGAGTATTGAAAAATTGGGAAAAATTAGGATCCTGCCCACGAGCCCCAGGATCGATCAGGATCATCCCAAGAATACAGATTATATGGATATTTACATACTTTTTCATATCTCTGCGTTTCTTTGACTACCTATCGACGAAGTTAACTGAAGGACGGAGTGAAAGAGGAATTTTTTCATTTGGAAGGAAAATGGCGATGTCGTTTATCTGGATTTTTTGCGATCGTTCAATCGCCGACCGAAGATCCATCAGCCGTAATGGTTTCCTGAGAAAATCCAGTGCCCCTAGGTGCATGGCCTGAATGACAGAATCCATATCTCCATGCCCTGAGATAACGATCACATCCAGTTTCGGATACCTGGATTTATTTTCTTTTAACACTTCAAGTCCATTTGAATCGGGCAGGCGGATGTCAAGAATCAGAATATCTATCGGCATTCTCTGTAACACAAGCTGTCCTTCGGCTGCAGAATGTGCAGCAAGAACGATGAATCCTTCCCTCTGAAGAAATTCCTGCATCTCTTCGCAAGAATTCTTCTCCGCATCCATGAGAAGAATTTTGATTTTTTTAAGCATCAGTCGCGTTTTGATAGCTGTACTTTTTTACGCTAAGTATTTTTTCCTTTTAGAAAAGATATAGCTCAACGCCTTGAATTATCTGACAATTCTTATGGCCATGATCAACATTACCAAACAATATGCCAATTAGAAAAATGATCAGAGGAAAGAAGGGGAAACAGGAATATATTATAAGATTATCAATGTGTTAATGACACAAGGAATTTCTTCCGGCAAGATCCTTCCTGGAAAAATGATGGGAAATAAAAAATAGAAAAACGAAATAAACGCACGAATGTGCGGAATTAATCCTCTTTTTTTATCCTGATGTTGTGTTTTTTCATCCTGCGGATGAGAGAATCCCTTGTCATTCCCAAGGCATCAGCGGCTGCCCTCTGATTGTAACCATGATCTTTCAATGCCTGCCGGAGTAACCGTACTTCCTGCTCCTGCATGGTCAGCAATTCATTGCTGCTGCCCCCCGAGGAGCTGACGCTTGTTTTTAATGGAAAATCATGTGCCATCAGAAGATTCCCTTTCGAAAGAATGACGGCTCTTTCCGCCATGTTCTTCAATTCTCTCACATTCCCGGGAAATTGATATTTTTTCAGAATACCGACAATGCTTTTGTCGATCTTCAGATGAGGCTTATTCATCCTCACTGAAAATTCAGAAACAAAATGGTTTAGAAGAGGTTCAACATCCTCCCTCCTTTCCCGCAGGGGAGGTATATGAAGGTGGAGGGTATTTAAACGATGAATAAGGTCCAACCGGAATTTCTTTTCGCTCACCAGTTGGTCTATATCGTGGTTTGTTGCCGCGATGATCCGGAAGTCAACCTTGATCTGTTCGGTTTCCCCTACCCGGGTAATCTTCTTTTCTTCAATTGCACGGAGAATCTTACCTTGGAGGGAGAAAGGCATATCGGCGATCTCATCGAGGAAAAGAGTTCCCTGGTCTGATACTTCAAAAAACCCTTTTTTATCGTTGATAGCTCCCGTGAAAGATCCCTTTTTATGGCCGAAGAACTCACTCTCAAGCAATGATTCCGTAATGGCGCAACTGTTTACTGCACAGAAAACGTTATCCTTCCGTTTGCTGGAATAATGGATGATCCTGGCGATATTCTCCTTCCCCGTTCCGCTTTCGCCTGTGATCAGGACATTGGTATCGGGAAATTCCGAAGCAGTCAGTGCAAGCCCAAGTACTTCCTGGATTTTCTGGCTCTCTCCTATGAAATTCCGCTCGATCTTTTCTCCAAGCGATTTTGAGATCAGGGAGTTTTTCTCTTCCATTACCTGTAATTTCCTGTTCAGGTCGAGAAATTTCTGGGTTCGTTCAATGGCGATCTGAAAATCCACATGCCTGAATGGTTTGCGAAGGTAATCCAGGGCACCCAGCCGCATTGCCCGTATTACGGATTCCATATCCCCATGGGCCGAGACGATGATTACTTCCATTTTGGGATAGATCCCCTTCACCTCTTTCAGAATATCCAATCCGTTTACCCCGGGAAGGCGGATATCCAGGATCAGCAGGTCGATCAGCTGGCATTTCAGGATGTTCAACCCTTGCCGGGCGGTATTTGCAATAAATGCCTTGAATCCCGTGTTCTGAAGCAATTCCTGCATCTCTTCCGTGAAACTTCGTTCGTCATCAATAACGAGGACTGTGATCTTATTTTCCATTTGCCTGAATTGTTAATGAATGATAATTAATTGTACCCTGGCCATTTCTTTCATTTCTTTTCAGATTGTTTTGTTAACTCTTTTTTTACCGGGATCATGATCCTGATCGTGGTGCCTTTCATCCGTTCGCTTTGGATCTCAATGGTTCCATTCATATCACGGATAATGCCAAATGAAATGGAAAGGCCCAGTCCGGTGCCAACACCTTCTTTTTTTGTCGAATAAAAAGGCAACATGATCTTATCGATGTCTTTCGATTCGATCCCAATGCCATTGTCCTTTATTTCCACACAAACATGTTGGTCTTCATGGGAAGAACAGATTTCGACAACCTTTGCAAAATCCTTGTTCAGGATATTCTCTTTTTCTTCTATGGCATCTTTGGCATTGATAACAAGGTTCACAATGACCTGCTCAAATTTGTATATGTTCCCGACAAGATGAGGAAGTGTTCCATCCAGGTTCAATGCAAGGTGAATTCCTTTGTGCATGAATTGCTCGGATATCATGGATTTGGCATTCCGGATACTCTCATTGATGTTGAAGCTCGACTGGATGTAATCATCATGGTCTTTGGAAAATGCCCTTACATGATCAATGATATTCCGGATCCGTGTAATGTTGTCGAAGATTTTTGTGGTTTTATTTTCCAGATAGGTTTTATCCGGAGATCCGGTATTCATCGAAAGAATGAGGTTATCCATCGACAGTGAAATGGTGTTCAGGGGTTGGTTGATCTCATGGGCCATACCTGCTGCCATGACACCAATTCCCGCCATTCTTTCTGTATGGATCAGTTGTTTGTCCATTTTTTTCCGTTCGGAAATATCACGGACCACTGTCAGGTACCCCTTGGCCTTGTCAAGCCCTTCCCTTAGAAGGCTGATGTTCACTTCTCCGATAAACCGTGAACCATCATTTCTGAGAAGGGTCAACTCAAGTGTTTGGCTAAAACCTTCCTTTACTTTATACGAAAAGTAGGCCCTTTGTTTTTTGCGAAGCTCCGCAGGAATGAATTCCAGGAACCTTTTTCCGGTCAGTTCTTCCTTTTTTGAGGCTTTTAATATTTCAAGGGCGATATTCGAAACTTCAGTGATTCTCCCTTTCGGGTCAATAATGATGATGCCTTCCCTTGTTGCCTCCAGCAGGATACGATGGATCTCTTCCGATTCGATCAGATCCTGTTCAACGGTTCTGCGGTGGAATGCACTGGAAAAAAGATTTGAGAGCGTGATCAGAAGGTTGAATTCTTCAATCGTCCAGAGCCCGGGATGTTCAATGTTGTCAAGGGCAAGGCACCCGGCCACTTTCCCTTTCCCCATGATAGGCAGGAGTAATAGCGACCGGATCCCGAGGCTTTGCAGCGCTGGTTGGTGTATTTTCTGAGTCTCCGGCATTTTCGTGGTGTCGGGGATTAACAGTTCACGTTTTCCATAGAGTTCCTCGAAAAACCATTCAGATAACAAATGAAGCTTGTCATACTGTTCATATAGATAAGAAGATTTGCCCAGGTCGTTCCATACATAGGTCTGGCTGATGGTATTACTTGTTTTATTTTTGATCAAAATGAAAGCGGTTCGTGCTTTAGAGTAAGT
>JADGPR010000119.1 GCA_017882335.1 Bacteroidales bacterium
AGGAGGTATGTTGCTTAGCTCTCCCGGTGTAAGCCCGGCATATATGGGTGTTGGATATATTATCGGACCTAAACTGGGTGCTTTAAACTTCAGTGGCGGTTTATTAGCCTGGGGATTGCTCGCACCAATGATCATGTATTTTTTAATCCCCGATATTTCAACACACGTGGAATTCTTCAACAACTGGGCAGGATTCCTTAGAAGCAAGGACGCCACACTCACTGCACAGACAGCGATGGATAAAGTTACGAATCCAACTTACCAGATAGGCCAGATCTGGAGATTCATTATCCGTCCGATCGCCATCGGCGGCATGCTTGTCAGTGCAGCCTTCACGCTGTACAAGATGCGGAAAAGCCTGACAGCCGGCGTAGCTCGCTCAATTACAGATGTTAAAAAAGCAGCCAGTGGGATTGAACTTCACGCTCCGCGCACGGAAAAAGATATCTCTTTCGGATGGATTATGGTTGGGATCGCTGCAGTTGCATTGCTTACCTTCTGTGTAACCTATTTTATTTTCAAGACAAATGTTCTCATCGCGGTTGTCGCTTCGACCCTGATGATCATCCTAGCATTCTTCTTTGCAGCAGTATCTGGTTACCTTGTCGGTATCATGGGATCCAGCAATAACCCCATCAGCGGGTTAACGCTTACTGCCCTGGTTGTGACAGCATTGATCCTCGTTGGACTTGGCGTCCAAGGAGATGCAGGTGTTGCCACGGTACTGGGAGTGGCTGCCATTGTCTGCGTGTCTGCTGCAGTTGCAGGTGAAATGCTCCAGGATCTTAAAGCAGGTCATATCCTTGGCGGTACTCCATGGCGTATGCAGATTGGTGACATCCTGGGTGTTATACTTGCAGGTGCTGTAATGTTTGTCGTACTGGCATATCTTAACGAAGGAGACATCGCAAACGGAAAGAACCTGGCCTCCCAGGGTATGGGTTACCAGGGTGGTTTCGGTAGCAAAAACCTTTCTGCTCCACAGGCCAGCCTGATGGCTATTCTTTCACGCGGGATTGTCCAGGGACAAATGACATGGCCGTTGATCATTGCCGGTATGCTGATGGGCGTCGCATTCATCCTCATGCAGGTTAAAAGCCCGATGCTGGTGAGCGTGGGTATGTACCTCCCTCTCGAAACAACCTTTGCCATTTTCGTTGGCGGCCTGATCAGGGGCGCGGTAGATATCTTTTCTGAGAAAAGGAAATATAATGAAGCACAACGTGTAAGGGTCGAAAATACCGGCGTCCTTCTTGCATCAGGCTTGATCGCGGGAGAGGCATTAATGGGATTGCTTATCGCGATCTTCGCCGTGATGAATATTTTCCTGTACGATTATTTCGTCTTTTTCAAAACCCCGACCTTCTATATCAGTTTTATCATCCTCGCTATTATTGCTTATGTCCTGATACAAATTCCATTGAAGAATGCAGGAAAACCGGATGAACCGGCGCCTCCATCTGCAGCAATGTAATACTTTAGACACCCTCATCAAAGGGTTGGTACTCTCTATGAATCTATTTCAGCGCAGGAAAATCCTGAAAAAAGCAAATTATCTTGACCTCACACCTGTGCGTATCTTTAATCATGAAATACGCGAAGATGATAAGGTAAATATTCTTCTCCCCAGGTTTAAGAATAAAATTGCTCGCAGGATGTTCAAGCCTCCTAAGAAGTCAAATGATATCCCTATAAAACTCGATGAGATTGGTTCTGCGATCTGGCTTTTGATCGACGGAAAACTCCGGGTAATGGAAATCTGTGAAAAGATGAAAACGCTTTATCCGGATAAAATGCAACCGCTTGAAGAAAATGAAAAAAGAGTTACACAATTCCTTTCATTACTCTACCAGCAAAGATATATATCGTTCAAGGAAATTATGGGAAATAATAACCCTGAGGAAAAGATCTGAATCCAATAATCAGAAGTGATATATCAGGTTTCTTGAAAAACAAATTACCTTTGTCCTCCGTTATATGTAAACAAACTGAGTAAATAATAACAAAATAGTAAGGAGAAATAGAATGAGCAAGGAAATTCTGAACCTGGAACCCAAATCACTATGGAAAAACTTCTACAGTTTAACCCAGATCCCCCGCCCGTCCAAATCAGAGGCAAAAGCCAGGGAATTCGTTGTAAATTTCGGAAAAAACCTGGGTTTGGAGACGATTGTCGATGAGACAGGGAATGTAATTATCAGGAAACCTGCCACACCGGGTATGGAAAATCGTAAAGGTGTGATCCTGCAGGGTCATCTTGACATGGTCCCGCAAAAGAACAGCGATAAGACGCATGATTTTGAAAAGGACCCGATCGATGCTTTCATTGATGGAGAATGGGTAAAAGCAAGAGGAACCACGCTCGGGGCCGATAATGGAATGGGTGTTGCCGCAACGCTCGCAATTCTGGAAGCCAAGGATCTTCAACATGGTCCTGTTGAAGCGCTGTTCACTATTGATGAAGAAACCGGCATGACCGGTGCATTTGGTTTAAAAGCCGGACTCCTTCATGGAAATATCCTGATGAATCTGGATTCGGAGGATGAAGGTGAATTATACATCGGGTGCGCAGGAGGCACAAATGGTAACGCTAAATTTATTTATCAGGAAGTTGCTGTTCCTTCTGATGTTTCTGCATTTAATTTAAGTGTAAAAGGGTTGAAAGGCGGACATAGCGGGGTGGATATCCATCTCGGCAGAGGCAATTCCAATAAGATCATCAACCGCTTCCTCTGGCATTCCACACAAAAATACGGTTTACGAATGGCAACAATTGACGGGGGCAGTCTCAGGAATGCAATCCCAAGGGAATCTTTTGCTATCGTCACCATACCAAATGCCAGGAAAGATGAATTTTTAATATACCTTAATGAATTCGCCTCGCTAGTAAAGAAAGAACTTTCAGTAGTTGAACCGGATCTGAAAATGGTAGCTGTGCCCACCGGATTGCCAAAGAATCTCATGGATGAGAAAACTCAACGTAACCTTCTGAATGCTGTTTATGCATGCCCAAACGGTGTTATGCGGATGAGCAATGAAATGTCCGGTCTTGTTGAAACTTCCAACAACCTTGCGATGGTAAAATCCGAAAACGGCGAAATCAAGGTCCTTTGCCTGTTGCGCAGTTCTGTCGATTCTGCCAAAGAAGACCTGGAAAATATGATGCGAAGTGTATTCGAACTGGCGGGCGCCCAAATAACCTTCGATGGTAAGTATCCCGGCTGGAAGCCAAATCCCGCCTCTCCTATTCTAAAGGCGATGCAGGATATTTATCAGAAGAAATATGGTAAAGTGCCTGAGATCAAAGCCATTCATGCAGGTCTTGAGTGCGGCCTCCTTGGTGGTGTTTACCCTAGTTGGGATATGATCTCTTTTGGTCCAACGATCCGCTATCCTCATTCACCGGATGAGAAGGTCAACATCGAGACCGTAAAGAAATTCTGGGATTTTCTGGTAGAGACACTGAAGAATGTGCCGGTGAAATAAGCCAGATCCGATTCATTTTATTTTAAACCGGAACGGAGTAATACCCAACCACTACGCTTGCTCCTATTCCTGATTGTGAGAAGATAATTGTAAGTCCTATCAGGTAATAGATCTCCTTTTTTGTTGGTACCTGTCCAAACTTCAGAAGAATTATTGTAATTTTCAAATGAATTCACCTCGTTACCCAACAAAAGGAATAGTAGGTGAATCCGTACGGATCAATGCTCCTTTGCCATCGGTAGGGCCGGGAGCTATTACCAGTGTTTGTGGCTGCGCAAATAGTATTG
>JADGPR010000072.1 GCA_017882335.1 Bacteroidales bacterium
CTCCTGAATTTCAGTCCGCCCACAAGACTGGAACTCATTGTGCTGTCCTTCTTTTCGTCCTTTACTTTCTTTTCTGTTTTAGCTTTCTTCTCTCCCCTGGGTTCTCCCTTTTTTTCTTGTGCAGAAACGGTAAGTGATAAAAGGAATACAGCTACTAACAGCAGCAGGCCCCAAATTGGTTTCTTTTCCATTATTTATAATTTTAAAAGGTTTCTTATATTTTCTTCACCCGGACGGATCAGACCTTTTTCCGTTATGATCCCCGTAATGAATTTTCCCGGAGTAACATCAAATGCAGGATTCAGTGCTGCAGACCCCGGCGAACACACCAGTATCTTATGGTTCTTTCCGTCTTCTCCCGGCCCTTCCTGGTAAAGGATCTCTTCCGGGCTTCGCTCCTCTATGATGATATCGCTTCCGCTTTTACAGGTTATATCGATGGTGGATGTCGGTGCGGCAATATAAAAAGGGATGTTATATTCTTTTGCGGCAATGGCTTTTTCCAGTGTTCCGATCTTGTTTGCCGTATCCCCGTTGGCAGCAATCCTGTCAGCCCCGGTGATCACCAGGTCAATCTTTCCCTGAGACATAAGATGGGCGCCGGCATTGTCGGGGATGATCACGTGCGGAATCCCGGCATTGTGTAGCTCCCATGCCGTCAGCCTTGCACCCTGACTGCGTGGACGGGTTTCATCAACATAAACAAAAACCTCCTTGCCACGCTCATGTGCTATGTAAACAGGGGAGAGGGCGGTCCCGTAATCGACAAAGGCAAGCCATCCGGCATTGCAATGAGTCTCAATTCTGGCTCCATGAGGAATAAGCACATTCCCGATCTCCCCGATCATCTTTGAGTCAAGGGCATCTTTGTCGGCGATCCGGTGAGCTTCTTCCATGGCTGCTTCCCGCGAAATCAGTCCTTCAGAAAATACCCGCTCGGTGGCATAAAATAAATTACGTGCGGTAGGACGTGTAGATTCAATTTCACCACGGGCTTTCATAACAAACAGGAGAAAATCTTGAGAAGGGGCTTTCATGAATGCCAAGGCCATGGCAAATCCGGCCATTGCCCCTATTGCACCTGCACCCCTTACAGTCATAATGGTAATGGCATGACAGCAATCTGAATATGTTCGAAGTTCCTTGATCCTGAATTCAAAAGGCAGAAGGTTCTGTTCGATCAGGAAAACGGTAGATCCTTCCATCCATACGGTCCGGTATTTTCTACCATCAACCTCCATTTTACCGGTTATAGTTTAAAGCCCAGGCTCACGACCCACATATTGTTTGTGGCGTTAAGGTTATAGGTGTTTGTATTACCATTTGAATCTACGGACTGGGCCGATTTGATCATCTGGTTCAACCCGATCTGGTAACGAACATCCAGTGTAAGGAATAAAACATCGAACCCGGTTCCGGCCTGGACATACCAGTTGAGCTTGTTGATGTCCGAATTCTTAATGGGCCCGATAAAAGTGTTTTCATCCTTGATCTTTGAATTTATTAGGATGGAAGCCATCGGCCCTGCCATGATTCTCCAGTTTACCACTTTCAGGTTGATAATCTTAAATCCGACCAGCACAGGGATATCCAATGTTCCGACAGTGATTTTTTGTTTCCAGTTGGCATTCAAAAGATTGTTATTAAAGATGCCACCCTGCATTGTATAATAGGCTTCCGGCTGGATATATACCTTTTTTCCGATTCCGAGACGGAAAAAGGCGCCGAAATGAAAACCTGAATTGAAGGAGGATTTGATAGAATCCAGACCGGTATGCAGTTTCGAAGCATTGTACCCGACCTTCAAACCAAAATTGAATTGTCCGAAAGTCACTCCGGCTGAAAAAAAGAGAAGCGCAAAAAGAAGAATAATCTTTTTCATAGGAATTGGATTTAAGGGTTGATCATAAAAGGATCTTCAAATGTACAATAATATTTAGTTGATCATTCTGCGAATATCAATCAATCACGGGTATTTACCCTCCGACTTCGTCGGGATTGTTCGACTAACAAATTTTTCTTCACTTCGTTCTAAAAATTTAAGTCTCACTAATAAACCCAAACCCCGTGTACCGGACCAATGCTTCAGGGATTTTAATTCCTTTATCGGTCTGGTTATTCTCAAGCAGCGCTGCCACGATCCTCGGCAATGCCAGGGCGCTACCATTCAATGTATGCGCCAGCTGCATCTTGCCGGTCTCGTCTTTATAACGTAGTTTCATCCGGTTGGCCTGGTACGATTCAAAATTAGAGATCGAACTGACTTCCAGCCATCGTTTTTGTGCAGCCGAATAAACTTCCATGTCATAGGTCATGGCGGAAGTAAAACTCATGTCGCCCCCGCAGAGTTTTAAAATGCGGAAAGGCAATTCCAATGCACGTAAAAGACCGGAAACATAGGTTCTCATCTCTTCCAGGACCTCATATGACCGTTCAGGATGTGATATCTGTACGATCTCAACCTTATCGAACTGATGCAAACGGTTCAATCCGCGTACATCTTTTCCATAAGACCCGGCTTCTCTGCGGAAACAGCTGGAGTAGGCGACATTCTTCAGGGGGAAATCACTTTCTTTCAGGATGACATCACGGTAAATATTGGTCACTGGGACTTCTGCAGTAGGGATCAGGTAAAGATCATCGAGGGGAGCATAATACATCTGCCCGTCCTTGTCCGGAAGTTGCCCTGTTCCATAACCTGATGCGGCATTCACAAGATAAGGTGGCTGGATCTCCTTGTAACCCTCATCAATGGCACGGTCAAGAAAGAAATTGATCAGCGCACGCTGCAGGCGGGCACCTTTTCCTTTGTATACCGGGAAACCTGCACCCGAAATTTTATTGCCAAGGGCAAAATCGATGAGGTCATATTTAGAGGCCAGGTCCCAGTGCGGTATGGCTGTAATCGGAAGGTGAGGGATTAGACCTTCCTGGTGTATGATCTCATTGTCTTCCGGAGTCTTTCCATGGTGAATGGAAGGATGAGGAAGGTTGGGTACTTTCAGAAGTGCTTCTTCGAGTTCCTTCTTCGTCGATTCAAAAATCGTACTCAGTTCTTTAGCAAGCTCCTTCAGTTGGGAGGTTTTTTCTTTCAGGAGACTGGCTTCCGCGGCTTTTCCTGTTTTATAGAGGATCCCGATCTCCCGCGCCAGGGTATTGCTCTGGGCCAGGTTATCATCCAGCATTTTCTGGGTTTCTTTTCTTTTATCATCAAGGGAAAGAATGGTCTGAATGATTTCCTTCCCGTCAAAATTCTTGATGGCGAGAAGTTTCAGTGCCGCTTCCGGGTTCTCACGGATCGTCTGTAATACCAGCATGGTTAATAATTTAATAAGACAAAAGTAATTAAATCTTTGAAAGGAGGAAAGTTCATCAGTTGCAAAAAAAACCCGGGCTGAGAACCCGGGAAATCCAAAATATTCTCATGAAAAAAGGATGTGTTATGTTGTAGCCTCGAAAGGAAGAACGGAAACAAAAGAGCGGTCTTTCTGCTCTTTCTTGAATTCGACAATCCCGTCGATCAATGCAAATAACGTATGGTCTTTGCCAATACCCACATTCAGTCCGGGGTTATGAACGGTACCCCGTTGCCGTACGATGATGCTTCCTGATTTGGCAAATTGCCCGCCATAAATTTTTACGCCTAAACGTTTGCTGTGTGATTCACGGCCGTTACTCGAACTACCCGCACCTTTTTTGTGTGCCATATAAATTCAGAATTAAATATTTATGATCAGAATACTTTTAACCAAAAAGTCAAAATGCAGGAATTCTATTCTTCAATAGTTTCTTTTTTGGCCTTTTTCTCTTTTACAACACCTTTGAGGGTGATCGATTCGATGAGGATCTTGCTGAAATCTTGGCGATGGCCGGTTTCTTTCTGGAATCCTTTTCTTCTTTTCTTTTTAAAGACGATCACTTTATCCCCTCTTGCATGTTCAAGCACCTTGCCGCTCACCTTGCTGTCTTCAATGTGTGGCATGCCAACATTGACCTTTCCATTGTTGTCGACCAGTAAAACTTCCTTGAATTCCACCTTGGTGCCGGGTTCAACATCCATCCGGTGAACGTAAATTTCATCATTCTTCTGGACTTTGAACTGCTGACCGGCTATTTCTACGATTGCGTACATTTTTGTAAATTGAGTTATTTGAATTTTTGGGAGTGCAAATTTAGAAAATATTTTTGATATCCCAAGGAAATCGTTGTAAAAAAACTTGATACACCGATAATTCGATATTCAAAACAGGCAACTTTCCGTGTTTTTCTGTATCTTTGTAACAGATCCTTCGTATAAAAATAATCATGGATTTTTGCCGAAATGAATACTCTCTCAACCAGGTTTTTTTATTATAAAACTTTCCTGGTTCTTATTTTTTCTTTCATTATAGCACCTGGCTTCACACAAACCCCAGGCACGCTTACAGGTATTGTTACAAACTGTGCCACGGGTATACCTATTGTAGGAGCGAAGGTTTCCGTTGGTTCAGTCTATTATACATATTCAGTATCAGGTGGTATTTATTCCCTTTCCATTTATCCAGGGGTCTATAATGTGACGTGTGCAAAATATGGTTTTGATTTTTATACAAACGCTGCTGTACTTATAAGTTCAGGCACTACGGTCAACCTACCCATTTGCCTGAATGAGAATCTCAATCCACCTGCCCTTGTTGTTGCCGCTTTGGATTCAACCGTTTCGCCTCCCATAGTTGACATTTCCTGGCAGGTTCCCCGGGGCGATTATGAATTGCTTTACGATGACGGGATCATGGATAATTTCACAGTTTGGGCGGTACATGGGAACCAGAATGCAGTGAAGTTTACACCGTTGGGCTATCCTGTTATTGTTACGGGTGGAAAGATTAACATTGGAACATCTGCTAATTACCCTGCCGGGAGTACCCCGTTTGTTCCGTTCCAGGTATCTGTATATGATGCGTCAGGCTCGGGAGGAACTCCCGGGATTAAAATCGCCGGCCCGGTCGATGTAATCCCAACGAATTTTGGCTGGGTGGATTTTTCCATCCCTTCGCCGCCTGTGATCAACAACGGAATTTTTTTCCTGGTTATGACCCAGGGGGGAAATGCCCCGAATGCCGCAGGCCTTGCCATCGATGAGACCTTCCCTCAATTCCGGAGTTACTCACATTTTGTAACATCCGGGCCCTCCCCCTGGATACCTGCTTCCGGTAATTTCATGATGCGGGCAGTTGTGAATGGCCCCGGTGGCCCAGCTTTTCTTACAGATGCCCCACTCAGCATTACCGGCTATACTGTATCCCGGCTCAGGCAGGGAGAAGAACAAAACCCGCAGGTCTGGTCCCTGGTCGGGTCGGGTACATCAACACAGATCCACGATAATACCTGGTCTTCTCTTCCCTGCGGACCCTATCGCTGGGCAGCCCAGACTAATTATACAGGCAACCGGGTCTCGAATGTTTCTTTCTCAGGTGTGATCGGGAAATGCTGGACAGTCAATACCACCGTTAAGGTTACCCTGAGCTGTGATTCAGCCTCGATGACTGGGATCACCATAAGCCTGAAAAACCTCGTTTACACGGATACTTTATATGTCAAGCAAGCAGATACTTCGGGAACGGCATTCTTTCCGGAATTCTGGAAAGGTTCTTACGAGTTAAAGATTAACCGGTTCGGATACCAGGATTTTATTCAGAATTTCAGTATTAGTACTGATACGACCCTTCATGCTTTACTTCTGCAAAGTAAAACAGCTCCCTCCGGCTTATTTGTAAACGACAGCAGTCTTATGGCCCATTGGAGTAAACCGGTTGAATCGGTTGAGTTGTTTCATGAAACCTGGCAAAGTGCTAGCTTTTCGACAAATGGCTGGACAGTCCAGGGGGCCAATTGGGGAATTTCAACCGGCATTGGAAACCCAGTGCCTTCTGCTATATTCAGCTGGTCGCCTCCTGCCACGAATTACGAGGAATCACTCATTAGTAAACCGATCGTCGGGCGAAATTCATCCGTACTAAGGTTAAAATACGATGTCTTCCTGGATAATTATAGTACAGCCTCATTGAACCAGCTGGCAGTAGAGATCTGGGACGGATCCACCTGGCAACTGCTGAAGAACTATACGAACTCTCTCGGTGGAATTCCATGGACCCCAAAGGACCTGGACATTTCAGTCTATAGTGGCCTTACATTTAATATACGGTTTCGGGCATACGGAGTCAACTCATATGATATCAATCACTGGAATGTCGATAATATTATTATTGCGGGAAGAGAATCGCCAACGGTCGCAGGTGAATGTGTGCTGGGTTACAATTTCTATCTCAATAACATTCTCTGCGCAGTTACACAAGACACCCTTTACCAGATCCCATCTTCCCTGGTGCAGTATGGGAATCCCTATGATGCCTGTGTAGCTGCCATATATGGAAGCGGGACCTCTGCAGTGAATTGTTTTCCGTTTATCTCCTGGTTTCTTGATCCACCGGCCAATCTCCAGGGAATCGGTATCGAGGATGCCGCCTACCTGACGTGGAATAGGCCGGAAACCTTGATGAAAAAATATTACTCTTCAAAATCGAATCCTCCCGGACTAACCGGATATATCATTTACAGGGATGGGAATTACCTTGATTCGTTAAAGAATGCAGATACCTTATATTATTATGACTTCGGTCTTGATCCGGGAACCTATTCCTATAAAGTAACTTCAACCTATGATCTCACGCAATATGGATATCCTGGCCTTTTTGCACAATCCTATCCCGCAGGGCCTGTTTTTGTCGAGATTACTTATGGTCGTCATCTCCCATTCGCGGAAGCCTGGGACCAGGCAAGTTTCGTTTATAACAACTGGATCTTTGAACCGGATGAAGGAAACTGGACTATCAACAGCGACCTTGGAAACCCTGCGCCCAGTGCACAATTTTCATGGAATCCTCCCCAAAATAATTATTCTTATTCTCTCATCTCCCCGGTGCTTAATGCGTCATCCCTGGCCTGTGCAAATATCTGGCTGAATTTTGACTACCGCCTGCTGGATCACAACGCTACCGGGAATGAAAAGATGAATGTTGAGATCTTTTACAACAATACATGGCATAGTATTGCCGAATATTCAAATGCAGGCAATACGATTTGGATATCCCGTCATCTGGATATCACCCCGGTAAAAGGCAAAGCGTTCCGCATTCGGTTTCGTGCATCCGGAGTGAATTCGGAGGATATTATCAACTGGAATATTGATAACATCAATGTATATGGTGTATGTAAACCACCTGAACAACTTGCTGCAGATTCTTCAGGGTATGATATCCGACTGACCTGGACAGCCCCGGTTTGTGAAGACGGGTACCCATTGCAGGAAGGATTCGAAGAAGCAACTTTTCCTCCGGCTGGCTGGACACAGGTCATCACCAACATCAACAGTGCTACTTGGAAACAGACCAACAGTGCTTCTCCTTATGGTGTTCATTCAGGAACTTATGCCGCAGGCCTAACATGGGATTATTCACATCAGGACGAATGGCTCCTAGCACAAAACATTGAGATCACAGGCGATCTCAAATTCTGGAGCTATGCTTACCAGGGGTCGGCACATCTTGATCATTATTATGTGAAAATTTCTGAAGACCAGGGAACCCATTGGGAAACCCTTCTTGATATGTCGGCGCTCCCTCTCTTTCCTTCCGGATCGGGATATAATGAATGGTCAGTTCCATACATCCTGAATCTTTCATCTCACCTGGGACAAGTATTGGATATTGCATGGCAGGCAGTCGACGGCGACGGACAGGGTTTATGGTATGTCTGGATCATCGATGATTGTTCCGTTGGCTCAAAGAAGATTTCCCTAGCAACCTCCCCGGCATCCGCTGAGGGCTATAGTGTTTATCGCCAGGATGCCGATAATGGCGACTTTAACCTGCTTACTCCCAACCCGGTTTATGATACAACCTATCTTGACCAGGGTCTCATTCCAACCATCTACCGGTATTATGTCACGACTAACAACCCAGATTGCTCATTCAATACCTCCTCCGATACGGTTCTCATCAACCTGGTAACCGGCATTTATTTCCATGCCAGCCATTTCCTGAATATTTTTCCAAATCCTGCACAGGATCTAGTTACCATAAAATCATCCAGCGAAATCACTTCGATCGGTGTTTTTAATTACCTCGGACAAACAGTATACAGTAATTCAGATGTTCCGGGAATGGAATGGAAGGTGAAGGTTTCGGATTTTCAACAGGGCATTTATTTTTTCAGGATAAAAACAGGTAACACGGAAAGAACTTTAAAGGTGTCTGTAGTCCGGTAAAAAAGGGCTTACTATGGGGTTCATATATGGAATTTAAGATAATATTGAGGCAGGTGGTATTGTTATAATCGATGGTTGGAGAGGCTAAAGTTTTTTATCCCAATCAAAAAAAAGTCCAAATTTGTTGCCTGATTTTTTTCTTCGGATTTAAGGTTAATAAAAACAAACAACCTTTATGAGAACTGTCACTAAGGCTTTGCAGGTTCTGATGGTATCCTTACTGTTGGGATTTGCTATTCAGGGCAACGCCAAGGTGACATTGTTAATAGAAGGTAGCCAGACGGGTAACCTTACCGGAACTGTCAGAAACTGTTACACTAACGCAGTCATGGCAGGCGTATCGATAACCTGTGGTGGCATAGGCCCGGTTCTGACCGATGCAGCCGGTGTTTTCACCATCAATAATATCAACTCCGGTACACAGACTGTTACAACCACTTTTGGGGGCTTTGTTACCTATTCTGCCCCTGTAACGATTGTCGGTAACACAACCACAACCTATAACTTATGCATGAACCCAATACCCGCTGTTCTTTCAGGTATTATAACAAACTGTGCAAACGGCAACCCTGTTGTAGGGGCCAAAGTTGAGGTTTATGGTGCTGGAAACCCCTATACTTATTCAGTCAACGGTGGTCATTATTCACTGTCTATTTTCCCGGGAGGTTCCTTCCCTGTCTCCTTATTTAAAATTGGTTTCAGAGACACAATTACTCCGGCTATAACCTTGACCCAGTCTGATACAACTACACTGAACATCTGTTTGAATGGGAATACCCCTCCTCCTTCACCCACTATCCCTGGGACATCCTTGTTTACGGCAGCTTTGAATGCAGGCCAGACAGCAGTGAATCTGAACTGGGGACTCCCGGTCGATGACATGGTACTGATCTATGATGATGGTATCCAGGATAACTTTGCCATCTGGGCAACCGGAGGAGGCAACAACTTTAATGCGGTGAAATTCACCCCGATCAGCTATCCTGCGATCGTAAAGGGATTTTATGTAAACATAGGAACGGCCCTAAACTATCCTGCCGGAAATGCTTTCAGCCCGGTACAGATGGCCATCTACAGTGAAGTTGGAGGTTTGCCGGGTGTACAGCTTTCCGCTCCCGTCACGATCACCCCAACGGTATACGGATGGACAGGAGCCAATTTTGACACACCTGTAACCCTTGCCAGCGGTAATTTTTTCATCGTGATGATCCAGTTGGGTAATGCATCTTCATCTCCCGGTATTGCCATCGACACTACCCTTCAGCAGCTGAGGAGTTACTCCAGATTCGGAACCACCCCGTGGCTCCCCTCATCCGGAAACTTTATGATCCGTGCCATTGTGAATGGATCAGGCGGACCGCTGTTAATGAGTGATCAACCCGCTTCGCCGATTATCGCATTTGCAGTACCGAACCTCATATACCAGTATGCTCCTGCAACCATAACGGGCGCAGAAGGCAGCCCGATGGTATATCCCGAAATGGGGTTCAACCCGGATAACCTTCTCGGTTACCAGGTATGGCGTTTGCGCCAGAACCAGCAAAGTACACCGTCACTCTGGTTCTCTGTTGGCACCACGACCAATATCCATTTCCAGGACAACTCGTGGCCAAGCGATACCTGCGGGCCTTACCAATGGGCAGCCAAGGCACAGTACACCTTCAACCATTGGTCAGATGTAACCTTCTCAAACGCCATCGGCAAATGCTGGACCTGCAATGCAATTGTCAATGTTGACCTGAGCTGCGACTCTGCAAACATCACCGGCGCGGTTGTGAAATTCCAGAACTTGGATGTGGATACATCCTATACCTATATAATGACCACTACAGGTACACATACCTTTACCAATTTCTGGAAAGGGAACTATACCTTAACAGTAACCAAGTTTGGATATACGACCTATACCCAGACCCCGGTCAGCATCATGGGCGACATGACCTTCAATGTAATGTTGCTGCAATTCAAGTCTCCACCCACCGGCCTTTATGTAAATGACACCACGGTATTTGCAAACTGGAGGCCCCCGCATAACCAGCTGATATTATTCAATGAAACCTTCTCCAGCGGCAGCTTTACAACCAACGCATGGGTTCCGGATGCAGGCAGCCATTGGGCTATCTCGGCTGTTAACGGAAACCCGGGACAGTGCGCCCAGTGGAACTATACACCACAGGTTACCAACTACAGCCAGTCATTGACGAGCAAACTCATCACAGGAGTTTATTCCCCGTTAATGAACCTGAAATATGATATTCACCTTGACAACTTTGCAGCCACAACCCTTGAACAGTTGGCAGTGGAAATCTGGGACGGCGCAACATGGCATTCGTTGAAGAACTATGACAACGGTACCGGTGCGGATATTCCTTATACAACGGAAACCATTAACATTACTCCTTATGCAAATACCAGCTTCAGGATCCGTTTCAGGGCTTATGGAAACGACAGTAACAATATCGACTGGTGGGATATCGACAATGTACAGGTGCTTGCCCTGTCCCCGGAGGTCAATCCAGACCCTTGTGTTTTCGGATACAATTTCTACCTGAACAATATCCTCGATGGCTTTACACCGGATACCTTTTATAACATACCGAAGACCCATGTAGAATATGGCCATTCTTATCATGCAGAAGTACTGGTTATTTACGCAAGCGGTTATTCAACTACTTCCGTGTTTGACTTTACCTCTTTTTTCCTGTATCCTCCTTCGAATATCCACGCTCAGGCGATCGAGGATGCCGCATACATCACATGGAACAAACCGGTTATTTCGGATGCTATGTTACTCAACAGCGCTGTCAGGTTACCTGCAGACGGAACCTATTCCAACGGCACCATCATCAATAGTCCCGGAACAGGAGCAGGAGGCGCTGATGAAAGTATCAACGAAGGCGGAAGCTATGGAAATAATGCAAACCAGGGCGCAGGTTACAGCCAGGCTGATGATTTCGTAGTTCCCACCGGTGCTGGTTGGGACGTAACGAAGATAACATTATATGCTTATCAGACTTATGCACCTAGTACAGGCTCGATTACTGGTTGTTTCCTCCGTATTTACGATGGAGCTCCGAATGGAGGTGGTACCGTTGTATGGGGAGATCTGACAACCAACAGGATAACAGCCCAATCATTCTCTGGTATTTACCGCGTAGCAGCTGCTGGTGGCGGTACTGATCGTGCCGTTATCAAGGTCGAATGTAATGTTTCCAGCCTCCACTTAGCTCCCGGTACCTACTGGTTGGAATTCCAGTTTACCGGTAACACAAGCTATACTGGTCCCTGGGTTCCATTTCTGGTAGGGACAACACCGACCCCGCCAAATGCTTTACAATGGAACGGTAGCTCCTGGGGTCCATTGGTTGATTTCGATGGCATAACCCTCAGGGGAGTTCCCTTCCTGGTCAACTATGCCGGCGGCAGCGGCGGAACACCGGCCGGTTTATTGGGATACAGGGTTTACCGTGACAATACCTTCATCCATTATCTACCGAGCCCTGATTCACTGTTTTATTATGACCTTCAGCTGAACCCTGGCCGTTATTGCTACGATGTTGATGCCAAGTACGATCTTACATCCTATGGATTCCCCGGAATCATCGCTTATTCCCAGGTAGCTCCCAACGGACCCGCATGCGTGAACGTCACAGACGGCTATGCACTGCCCTTCTTTGAACCATGGGATCAGTCTACTTTCTCATTCCAGAAATGGACCTTCACACCAAACCAGGGCAATTGGTCGGTCAACACTATCTTTGGAAACCCGTCTCCCTGTGCCGACTTCTCCTGGCAGCCGACCCTTACCAACTATGATATTGCCCTGATCAGCCCCACCATCAATGCAGTTCCATGGTCCTGCGCTACTATCTGGTGTGACTTTGATGTCAGGCTGACTGATTACAATGCAACCGGAAATGAAAAATTCGATTTCGATATTTTGATTAATGATAACTGGATCAACAAAGCCGAACTTACCAATACCGGCTCAACGGATTGGATGTTGAAACATATCGACATCACGGTTGCAAAAGGCCAGGCCTTTAAAGTGCGGTTCCGTGCTAATGGTTCTAACTCAGCCGATATACTGCATTGGTATGTTGATAATATTCATATCTATGGTATATGTCATGCTCCTGAAACACTTGCAGGATATCAGAACCAACTCATCACAACCCTGACCTGGGAAGCCCCTCTATGCGGTTCCGGCAAACTTCTGCCGGACAGCCCAATAGGTTCGCTGTTTCTGGGTTACAATGTATGGCGTACTCCGGATAATGAAACGTCACCATTCCTGCAAATCAATACCGCTATTGTAGATGGACTGACTTACCAGGATGTGCACCCGGGCACAACCGGATCTTCCACTACATGGAATTATTATGTCACTGCAGTGTTCCAGGATTCATTAAATCCGGGCACGAACCTTTGCGAACCCTCTTCAGATACGATCACGATCCTGTATCCGACTGTCAGCATCGACGACCAGACGAATGGCTCACTTTCATTGTATCCGAATCCTGCAACGGAAATTGTAAACATTGTTTCAACGAACGACATCAAGACGGTTGAGGTACTCAACTATATCGGACAGACGGTTTACGCAAATAAAAAAGTAAATCTGAGGAACACACAGTTTAATGTTACCGCCTTCAAGACAGGTGTATACTTTGTGAAAGTTGCCACTACCTGGGGAATCAAGACCGCAAAGATCACAGTGATGCATTAATATTATTATGTAAGTTTGTATGCTAAATTGCCGCCGGGAATTTTACGCTGTGGTAGATCGGGAACACCGGCCAGATAATCAAGGGTAATTCAAATCATGAATCATGTGTATTCACACTCCGTAATGAGTATTTGGGACCGGGATGGGACATATTCGTAATTTCCCCGTCGCTTACAACGGTAAATATCCAAGGGAAAGTGGTCGTGGATTTACAGAAAAGGAACCGAAGCCGTCAGGCTATGAAAACCATCATTTTTTTAAATAATTTATGGTCACTTCGCCTTGTGGATAACGTTCAATGGCTTGAAGAAGCCTGGCATCGATTTTCTTAATCTCAAAAACCATGGTACCGGGAGCATCATTCCTGATAAATGTAACTACTTTACCGGGTTTATCAATTTTCCAGGTTCCATTCACGGATTTATCTTTGAAGGTGTAAGTGGCAGTTTTATCCTGCCGGAACTCAAGGACGCTCTTTACATCAGGTATTATAGATTGAACTTTGCTTAGTCTTTCTGCAGATTCTTTCTCTGAATTTTTAACATTTTCATCTATTGTCGGCGCACTCGATGCGGCCATTGCAGAAATGACCGAAGGATCATTAATATCCTGTGTTGAACTCATTGACGAAGTTTTAACATTTTTCCAGTTACCGATAAGCAATTTTGAATTGATACTTTTAACAGAATTGCATGAGGGAAAAAGTCCAAGTCCAAGTAACAGTATGAGAATTTGCTTTAAAGTCTTCATAAACTTATAGTTTTAATGGCCATACGACCGTATATTTCGCCGGCAAAGTTAGAAAAATTAGCGCGTCTTGCAAAAAAATGGGAAAAGGATTTAAAATAAAGATAAAAAAAGTTGCTTTTTATTAATCAAAATGTTTTATATTTGCCGAGTCAGTGAAAAGGCAGTTAACTTTTTCACCCTTTTTTACAGATAACACAAAGTTAATCAATCATTTAGGAGTATAATCCTAAA
>JADGPR010000022.1 GCA_017882335.1 Bacteroidales bacterium
CAGTTTAGCGAATGACGAAGATTTTTAGAAAATTTCATTCAGCGGTGACTTTTCTTTCGTCCTTTCTTTTGGTAGTAGCAAAAGAAAGGACATAGAAGTTGAAAAATTGTTATCATCATTGATGTTCCTGATAAAAAACATCAGGATAATACTTTGCAGCTTCGTGGTGAAAAAAATTGAACTTCTATTTCACAAACTGCTTTGCATAATATTTCGGCGTCAGTTTCTCCCCGGTAGCCTTTTCAATCATATCGTTCCAGTAGTATTTCGAACCCGGCAGGAAAATATTTTTCTTCAGGTAGTCGCCGACTTCTTTTTTCCCGGTAAAACTCTGGAATTTGTAATCATCCGATTGAAGGATGGTTCCGACAATATGATAATAGAGCTGTGATGCCAGCAACTCTCCCAGCAGGTAATTGTGATAATAGCAGGGATAAGAGGCAATGTGGATCTTGGTAGCCCAGTCGGGTTCATTGCGGCCTTCAGGGCGTTTCAAAAGCTGGTATTTTTCCGCCAGGTTCCACCATAATTTGTTGAGGTCCTGGTCGGGATTGTCGTACATGCTTTTCTCAAACCGATACATCACCTGGGCCCAGCGGCTGAAAACAAGCTGTTCAAGACGCAGCGTTTTGAAACAGTTTCCGGCAATTTTAGTTTTTTCCTCATCTGAAATCCCAAGGTTATCTTTAAGCCATTGAGGGTTGGAGGCAAACCTTCCAAACATCATGGCGATGGCTTCCGTTGTGAAGGTGTGTGCAGGATCTCTCAGGATAAATGGTAAAGTGGTATCGATGTTCTTATCATACACCGCATGGCCGAATTCATGCAGCATGGTGTTCATCCAGTTGGAATTGGGCGTAATGTTGCAGAGAACGCGTACATCTCCTTTGTTGTCAATGTCGGTGCAGAAAGCATGCTGGTTTTTCCCTTCCTTAGGGAAGAGGTCGCTGTTTTTTAACATGTCATCGATCGGAAGTCCGATACCGGCATAGAAGGTTGAAGTAAGTTGTTCAATTTTCTTATCCCTATAAAACTGGTCGAGGTCTACGGCATAGATCTTCGGGGCTTCCTGGAAGAAACGGTTCTGGTAGTTCCAGGGCATCAGTTCTGCCTTGCTTTTCAGGTTATAATAAGTGACAAAATAGTTGTCGATATCGTTCTTCACTTCTGCGAAAGCGCCTTTGGTGAGGCTGTTGAGCTGATCAAAAAGTTCGCTGATCACTTTCGGATCCTGTTCGCTCAGTGTGAGGCTCATCTCATGATAATTCCGGAAACCAAGGTCTTTGGCGATCTCATTCCGCTTCTTTACCAGCCGGATGATATCTGCAGCCACGACAGGGCCGATCTTCTTCTGGGCGATCCAGACTTCTTTCTGCGCTTTTACATCTTTTGAATTCCGAAGTACATTTTCCACCTCGTTATCATTCATCTTTTTGCCATTGATGATGGCGCGGAAATTCCCATATTTCTGTTCAATGCCGCTTTGCATGCGTACCGTAGCATTCAACTTGGCCGTATCGGCTTTTGCCATCATGAAAGCCCGGTAAAGAACGTCGAGTTGACGAAGCAGCAATGAATCAGTGATCATTCCTGAAACCTTGATGCTGTCTAATTTTTTTAAGGATCCCTTATCGGCAAACAGTTTCACCAATTTCATTTGCAGCTCTTCCGATTTCTTAAAGTCTTCCGGTTTCCCGGAGATGGCAGCATCCCAGCTGGCAAGTGTATTGGCCTTGTACAATGGGATGTAGACCGAATCAAATTTCCGGATGAAATCAACCAGTTCTTTTTTCATGTTTTCCTTTTGGGATTGACAGCCTGATATCAGCGCTGCTGATGTAAGTAACGTTACAAGTAGTTTGAAAGTTTTCATGGGTGAATAATTGGGTTTTATAGTTTGATGAGATTTGTGGTTTTACTAAAGAACGTTCTCGCTGACCTGCCTGCCGGTAGGCAGGTTTTCGCAGATTAAATCGCAGATTCACGCAGATTAATTTGTTTCAATTTGTCAGATGGTTATTGATCTTGGTTCATCATTTTCTGCTAAAATTTGCGTTAAATCAGCGTTAATCTGCGAGAAATAAATGAATTAATCGATAGTCCAGACAGGTCCTTCCTTGGTATCTTTTACCGAAATCTTCAAATTCTGCAAGGCGTCACGGATCTGGTCCGAGGTCGAAAAATCCTTTTTTTCCCTTACATCCTTCCTGATGGTAAGAATAAGACCCATGAGTCCCTTTACAACATCATTCTGATCTTCCGGCGATTCTTCTTTTAATCCCAGGATATCAAAGATGAAAATACCGAACATGTTTTTCAGGAGTTCGAGATCCGGGAGGCTGATGGTTTCTTTTTTATCCCACACCGAATTGATGATTCTTACACCTTCAAAGAGATTTGCGATCACCATGGGGCTGTTGAAATCATCGTTCATCGCCTGGTAGCAATTATCCATCAATTGCCGGATGTTGAAATTGGATGGAGTATCTGAGGGATACGAAGGAAGGATTTTCCGCAATGTTTCAATGCCTGAAAGCAACTTCTTAAATCCTTTCTCGGCTGCCTGCAGGGCTTCATTCGAGAAATCGAGGGTGCTGCGGTAATGCGCCTGCAGAATAAAGAACCGGATGGTCATCGGGCTGTAAGCCTGGCTGAGGCCGGGGTGTTTTCCTGTGAAAAATTCTTCCAGGGTGATAAAATTGCCCAGCGACTTACCCATTTTTTGCCCGTTGATGGTGATCATGTTGTTGTGCATCCAGTATTTCACCGAATCGGAGCTATTGGCGATGCGTGATTGGGCAATCTCCGATTCATGATGCGGGAACATCAGGTCCATACCACCGCCATGAATGTCGAAATGTTTACCGAGGTATTTGTTTCCCATTGCGGAGCATTCGAGGTGCCAGCCGGGGAAACCCTCACTCCATGGAGCCGCCCACCGCATAATGTGCTCGGGTTGCGCCTTTTTCCAGAGGGCAAAATCCACCGGGTTTCTTTTCTCCGCTTGTTTCTCGAGTTCGCGGGTATTGGAGAGCAGGTCTTCCAGGATCCTTCCGGAAAGTTTCCCGTAATTGTATTTTTCGTTGTATTTTATGACGTCGAAATAAACGGAACCATTGACCACATAGGCATATCCTGCATCAATTATTTTCAGGATCATTTCGATCTGTTCAGGAATGTGGCCCGATGCCCTGGGTTCGATGGATGGGCGCTTCACATTCAGCGCCTCCATGAACAGGAAATAGCGATCAGAATAATACTGGGCAACTTCCATGGGTTCCAGCTGCTCCACCCGTGCTTTTTGGGCGATCTTGTCCTCCCCTTCATCCTCATCATTTTCAAGATGCCCTACATCCGTGATGTTCCTGACATAACGAACCTTGTAACCCAGGTGCTGAAGATAGCGGAAAACCAGGTCGAACGTAATGGCCGGGCGTGCATGCCCCAGGTGCGGATCGCCATAAACAGTCGGCCCGCAAACATACATACCAACAAATGGTGGATTGAGTGGCTGAAAGTCTTCTTTCGTCCGGCTCAGCGTGTTATAAATAATTAAGCTGGATTCCATCCTGTTTGAGTTCAGACAGTAAAATTAGAGATTTTTTTTCAACTTCAGAATTCCTTCATTTTTCGATTTCACCTTTGCACTCAAATCATATTTAAAACAACCTTAATAAAAAATCTGAGTTATGAAAAAAGCATTGGCATTTATCCTGGTAGCTGTATTTAGTACAGCAGTAATGTTTGGTCAGGAAGTAAAGAAAGAAACCAAAAAAACCACAACCACCACAACGAAAGATGCAGCAAAACCTGCTACAACCAAGGAAGCAGCAAAACCTGCTACGACCACGGAAGTAAAAACCTCGGCAACAACAACAAAGGAAACAGGAAAGCCTGTTTCAAAGAAAAAAGTAAAAACCACAACGACCACAACGAAAAATGCAACAAAGCCTGCTTCAACAAAGGAAGTAAAAACCACAACAACCACAACTAAGGAAGCAGCAAAGCCAGTAGAAAAGAAAACAGAACCAATAAAAAAATAAGGACACGGTAGATTTCCTTAATTGGTAAACGTCCTGCAGAATGATACCATCGTATCAGAATTTCTGCGGGACGTTATTTTTATGTCGAAAAATGAAGAAGATCGTACCTTTGAGGTAGCAAAAAAAGTCTTACCAATGGAATTTATTGAAAAACTTGATGGAGCCGTGATCATAAGTGATGCATGAAAAAAATGTTTACACTATCGAGAAAAAGGGAAAGAAAAAACTAATCTACCAGGCGCCGTGGTTTCTTGATGGTGCATTTGGCGGGTTAGTGGAATTATCTCTCGAAATTCCTTTCGAAATGCCCCATTTCATCCGGGATTAATTGATGTTTTCTTTCTATTTTTACAGAAATTTCTCAACAAACTTCCCTTCGGATGGAAAAAATCTTAGTCATTGGCTGTTCCGGGCAGATTGGTTCGGAACTGACACTCGAATTGCGAAAGAAATATGGGTTTGCGAATGTAATTGCTACCGATATTCGTCCTGCTCCGGCAGAAATATCAGATTCAGGCAAGTTCGAGATACTGGATGTGCTGGATACATCTAAGCTTCAACTCATCCTCGAACACGAAAAAATAACACAGGTTTACCATCTTGCTGCCATCCTTTCGGGAAATGCAGAAAAAAGGCCGCTGGCTTCCTGGGAGATCAACATGAAAAGCCTGATCAATGTGCTCGAGCTGGCCCGCGAACTGAAGATCAAAAAAGTTTTCTGGCCAAGCTCCATTGCGGTTTTCGGGCCTACTACCCCGAGGTACAATACACCCCAGTATACCATTATGGAGCCGAACACGGTTTATGGGATCAGCAAGCTTGCCGGCGAACGCTGGATCGAATATTACTACAATAAATACGGAGTGGATACCCGCAGCCTTCGTTACCCGGGGTTGATCAGCTATAAGACCGAAGCCGGCGGCGGGACTACCGACTATGCCGTTGAAATCTTTTACGATGCCATCCGCCAGAAGAAATATGAATGTTTTCTCGGTCCCGAATCAGATCTTCCAATGATGTTTATGTCGGATGCCATTAAGGCTACAATCGACCTGATGGAAGCGGATTCGTCGAAGCTGAGCCTGCACTCCAGCTATAACGTTGCCGGGATCTGTTTTAATCCCCGCCAACTGGCAGACGAGATCCGGAAACACATCCCTGAATTTTTGATCACCTATAAACCTGATTTCCGCCAGGCCATCGCCGATTCCTGGCCGGCCTGTATTGATGATTCGGTTGCAAAGAAGGACTGGGGACTTTCCAGCGAATTTGATCTTCCGAAAATGACCGAACTGATGATCTCCGAGATCAGGAAGAAGTTAAGCGGATGAGCTGGTGAGGGTAATTAATTTTATTCGTAAGCGTTTGGTATTATAAACTTTAGTACTTTCGCACCCTAACATAATATACTAGCTACATAAAGTACCCGTTTAAACACATTTCATTCTAACCGTGATTGTTAATCAGGGGTGTTTTTCTGTATTTAGCGGGACAGGCATTTGATCATTAAAAACCAAAACCTTAACAAATGAAAACAGTGAAATTTAATGAGGAAGAAATTGAACTTCTTGTTGCCCTTTACGAAGATGAATTAAAAGAAGCAGGATCGTATATTGATAAACTGCAGCAGACTTTAGGAAAGCTTAAAAAACAAGCTGAAAGCGCTAAGGGGGAACCCACGCGGACCGGAAAGAAAAGAGGCAGGAAGCCGAAGAAACAACTTCAGGCGCCGAAGCCCGCAATCGGTGGAAAGAAAAGAGGAAGAAAACCCAAGGTGCAGGAAGCCCCGAAACCGGAAGTGGTTAAAGTGATAGTGAAAAAGACTGCCAAGAAAAAAAAGGTGCGTAAACCAATAAAACGTGTTATTGCAAAACCCAAGGCCCAGAAACTTCTTAAGGTTGAAAAACCGGTTACAGAAGAAGTGAAGCCATTGTAATTTCACCACGCATTCATTCTCCTTCGTGAATGGTGCCCTGTATCGTACCCTGGGTTTTTCGGTAAGCAGCATAAAGAATTGAATCCCGAACCTCCAGGATTAACAGAAAACACGAAGAAAGTTACTAGTGGCCAATGGGGCTGTTCACATCACAATTCGGCGGGCAAGGGCCTACCTTGTCGGCAGTAACACTGTAAATGTTTCCGGCCATATCGGTTCCTTTTGCATCTATTCCACAAACGATCAAAATTGCAGTTTGGGATGCATCAGTTCCGAAATAGAACCTGAACCCGGCAGCCGAAGGATCTGCCAACAGAATAGAATTCATTACGGTCAGTTCTGCTACGTCGACGGTGAACCCTTGTATATTAGAGGTAAGGGCGGTAACACTTTTGGAGTAGTTTTGAAAGTAAGTATGGGCATCTGCAACGGAGATCTTGGCAATAACAGGATTTGGACCCGGCGAATTAGAAGGACCGGTAAAGGAGAGCAATCCCAGGAGGGAAATTCCAAAAATAGCGCCAGCCAAAAAAGGCAAAGCCGTCCAAATAATTTTCTTGTTTTTCATGGTGATCACATTTAAGGGTTATTAATGGTTCACATATTTTCGATAAATATATGACATTTTAAAATAGACACAACTATTTTTAAAAAATTGCATATTTTCGCATAGAATATCCCGGGTGGCGTAAATCATTTCCTTAAAACAGCATGAATGAAAGTACGGATTCATTCTGGAACTTATTTCAAAACAATTGCAGGGTCACTCCTGGCTTTCCATAATGGATTACTGTTCATGCTCATATTCTTCCATACTGAAAATGCCTTCTGTACCAGCCGTCCGTCCATCAAAAGCCCATCCCTGAAAGAAATACACAGAACGAACCAGGACAGTATAAACATTGAGCGGCTTTCCCGCCTTTCCAATTTTTATGGCAATTATCTTGGTGACTTGAAGACAGCCGACAGCCTGGGTGATGAAGCGATCCGCATTGCCGAGATGAGTTTCCGGCCGGAATTATGCCTCCAGGCCTATTTTCATTACCTTGAAATTCCAGATCTCCTTCAGAGCAACTTTGAAAAAGCACAGAAATATGGGCTGAAAGCCGTAGAATTCTTGAAATTATTAAATAACCCTATCTTGGAATGGCGTGTTTACAAAGACCTGGCTGAACTTTATTTATCGGCAAATCGGTACAACACCACGCTGAATTATAGTACCGCACTGAATTATAGTCATAAGGCCATCGTGATCGCAGGCACGATGGGGAAAAACTCCTTAAGTGTGGCGAGTTACCTGTTATTTGCCCGTAGCCTGGAAGGGAAAAAGCAAAAAACCGAAGCCCATGGTTATTTCCTGAATGCCCTGGAACTGGCGGAGAAAATAAAAGATCCCCTCCGGATGCTTGAATGTTATAATCAGCTATCAAGTTTCTACGCAACCAACAAGATGTTTGAACAAGCTATCAAGTTTAAACTGAAGGAAGGAGAACTTACCAAAAAAGTGTTCCGGATGGATAAGGTCAAGCAGATGTGGGTACAATGGGAACTTTTGTCAATCCAACATGCTTCAGGTTCCCCGGTCGATGAGCGGAACCTGCAGGATCTCCTTACATTTTCCATTGTCCGGAAGGCCAACAAACTGAAATTATACACTTTTGCACTTTATCGCTCTTACTTCATCGATACTGATAAAACAGACCGGCTGTACGATCTGTATAACAGACAGTATCCACAGGAACTTATAAACCTGGCAAAAAATGATCCTGCAATTTATTACAAGCTGATGGCCTATTTCAAGGAAAAAGAAAAGGTTCCCGATTCTGCACTTTATTATTTTAAAAAAGCGGAGGTTTTCATAACCAAGGATCCCAACAAATACAAGCAATCACAATTTTATTACCGGTTCGGGCAGTTTTTCTGCCGGCAAGGCAATAAGGGGGAAGCAGTTGAACAATTTCATCTTGCCTACAACATTGCACAAGAAGTTCCCTATTTTGATTACATGTTAAGTTCCTCCCGTCAGTTGGAAGGGCTGTATAACAGCATGGGCGACTACCAGGATGCATACCTGTATTCGGTTACCACGCGCAACCTGGGAGACAGTATCAATGACCTGTCGAAAAAGGAGCAAATGATCATGAACAGCATCAACCGGGAACAGCAGGTGCACGACAAGATCAATGAAGAGCAGAAACGGGAAAGTGAACGAATGATCCGGCAAAAAAAAACGGAGCGAAATATGATGGCCGGATTTGTTGCCTTCCTGTTTATCCTGTCGTTTGTCATCTTCCGGAGTTACCGCGTACAGAAGAAATCGAACATCCGGCTGGATCAGGAAAAGAAACGATCGGAAAGCCTTTTGCTTAATATTCTCCCCGGAGAGACTGCGGAAGAACTGAAGCAAACCGGCAAGGCAAAGGCGAAACATTTCGGGGAGGTAACCGTGATGTTCACCGATTTCAAGGATTTCTCCCTGGCCAGTGAAAAGATGAAAGCAGACGAACTGGTGGAGGTGATCCACTTTTATTTCAGTGAATTCGACCGGATCGTGACCCGGTACGGGATCGAAAAAATAAAAACGATCGGTGACAGCTACATGTGCGTTGGCGGACTACCCGTTTGCAACGATACCCATGCAAAGGATGTGGTAAGCGCTGCGCTGGAACTGCAGGAATTCATCGATGTCCAGAAAATTTTACGGTCGCGCAGCGGTAAAACCTGGTTTGAATTGCGCATTGGCATCCATACCGGCCCCGTTGTTGCTGGAATTGTCGGAACCCGGAAGTTTGCTTACGACATCTGGGGAGATACGGTCAACACGGCATCACGGATGGAAACCTGCGGGGAACCTGGCAAAGTGAACATCAGCGGCGCCACTTACGAAAAAATCAAAGATCATTTCTTTTGTATCTATCGGGGAAAAGTAGAAGCAAAGCACAAAGGATTAGTAGATATGTATTTTGCAAATAAGCGTATTTGAAATTCGTATCTTTGCGCTCGCTTGCTGAATCCATTTTATGAGAACCCCATTGATCCCAATTTTTTTTGCAATCCTTATTGCTTCCGGAATTGCTTCCTGCAGTTCCGGGTCGCCTAATAAAAACACGAAAGATAAACGCCCGGCTGTGATCCTGAGCGTGGAAGGATATATTGTAAAACCTACCCTGCTGGTGGTTACGATCCAGGTCTCGGGAACCTTACTTCCCTTTGAAGAAACGGTGCTGATGCCGGAGACCGGCGGACGTGTAGTCATGATCAACCTGCCTGAAGGGAAATTGGTCAAAAAAGGCACCGTTCTGGTTAAATTATTCGACGGGGAGTTGCAGGCACAGTTGAAAAAGTCGCAAACCCAATTACAGCTGGCTGAACAAACCGAGAAACGGCAACGGGAATTGCTGAAGGTAAGCGGGATCAGCCAGTTTGATTATGATCAGACCGTTTTCCAGGTAAACTCGATCAAAGATGATATTGACCTGCTGAATGTACAGATCGGTAAAACAGAACTGAAGGCTCCTTTTGATGGCGTGATCGGCTTAAAGAATATCAGTGCAGGCGCCCAGGTCAATTCTTCCACGCCCCTGGCTACCATCCGGATGATAAACCGCCTGAAACTGGATTTCAGTGTTCCGGAAAAATACAGCAGGGAAATTATTCCCGGGAAGATGCTGACCTTCTCCGTAGAAGGAGACAGCATAAAATATACGGCCGTGGTAATGGCAACCGAAGGAGGGATTGAATCGGATACACGTAACCTGAAAGTACGTGCGGTAGTGGATCATGTTTCACGCGATCTGAAACCCGGTGCATTTGCCCGTGTTGAGCTGGAACTCGGCAAGCATGCCGATGCCCTGCTTGTTCCCACCCAATCCATCATCCCGCAGGCACGGAACAAAAAACTGATCGTTGCAAGAAACGGTAAAGCCGAATTCCTCATCGTCAGTACCGGCATCCGGAAAGCCGCTTTCATTGAAGTGCTGAATGGCATTCACAGCGGCGATACCGTTGTGACCACAGGTATTGTTTTTCTGAAACCCAAGGCCGACCTGAAATTCTCCAAAGTGATTAAATAACCCGGTATGGCCATTTCCGATTTCGCGATAAAACGCCCCGTTGCATCCATCGTAATGAGCCTGGTCATTGTGCTGTTCGGCATTGTGGGTTATACGTTCCTCGGTGTCCGACTTTATCCTGCAATCGACCCTCCGGTGATCAACGTACAAACCACCTATACCGGTGCCAGTGCCGAGATCATCGAATCGCAGATCACCGAACCGCTGGAAAAAGTCATCAACGGGATCGAGGGCATTAAATCTATTTCCTCTTCGTCCTCCACCGGCAGCAGCAACCTCACGGTAGAATTCAATGTGGGAGCCGATCTCGAAAAAGCAGCAAATGATGTCCGCGATAAAACCTCACAGGCTGCCCGGAACCTTCCACAGGATATTGATGCCCCGCCGGTAGTCACCAAGGCCGATGCAAACAGCGACCCGATCATCACCGTTTCCATTCAGAGTACCACCATGAATGCCATGGAGCTGAGTGATTACGCAGAGAATGTACTACAGGAAAAACTCCAGACCATACCGGGGATCAGCGCTGTGGGACTTTACGGACAGAGAAGACCGGCCATGCGCCTATGGCTGGATCCGGATAAAATGGCGGCATATGACATTACAGCTGAGGATGTCAGCAAAGCGCTGGATAAGGAAAATGTGGAACTCCCCGGCGGAAAGGTAAGAGGAAACAATACGGAACTTATTGTTAAAACCTTCGGAAGGTTAACGACTGAGGATGATTTTAACAACATCATCATCCGGCAGACCAACGACCAGATCATCCGTTTCAGCGATATCGGAGAAGCCCTGCTTGGGCCCGAAAACGAAGAAACCGGTGTAAAGCTGAATGGGGCCGACGGCATATCCCTTGCGCTGATCCCATTGCCCGGCGCAAATGATATTGAAGTTGCCAATGAATTCTATAAACGGTTTGACCAGATCCAGAAAGACCTTCCCAAAGGGTTAAAGCTGGCCATTGGATATGATAAATCGAAATTTGTACGGCAGTCGGTAACCGATGTGGCAGAGACCCTTGCCATTGCCATTTCACTGGTCGTGCTGATCGTCTTCCTGTTTTTCCGGAACTGGGTGATCGCATTACGCCCGCTGATCGATATACCGGTTTCGCTGATCGGTTCTTTTTTCATCATGTATATCTTCGGATTTTCGGTGAATGTGCTGACCATGCTCGCGATTGTACTGGCTACCGGATTGGTGGTTGACGATGGCATCGTGGTGACGGAAAACATCTTCAAGAAGATAGAAAAAGGCATGGATAAATGGGCGGCGGCATTTGCCGGCACACGTGAAATTCTGTTTGCCGTTATCTCCACTTCCCTGACGCTGGCCATTGTTTTTATTCCCGTGATCTTTTTGTCGGGATTTACCGGGAGGTTATTTCGGGAATTCGGCATTGTGGTGGCAGGTGCCGTGCTCATTTCGGCTTTTGTCTCCCTGACTCTCACACCGGTATTGAACGTCAAACTCAGCGGGAGCCTGTCAAGGCATTCCCGTTTCTACAATGCTACCGAGCCTTTCTTCGTCAACCTTGACAATGGATACCGGAAGGTACTGAGTTATTTTATGCTCCGTAAATGGCTTTCATTCCTGATCCTGGGTATCTGCCTTTTATTGATCTTTTTTATCGGAAGAACTTTAAAATCCGAGCTGGCCCCTCTGGAAGACCATAGTATCATCCGATCCAATATCACATTACCGGAAGGAACTGATTTTGATTATACCGAAAACCTTGTCAGTCGTGTAGCACAGATGGTAATGGACAGCGTTCCTGAAGGCCGTCTTGTATTTGGAAGAACCGCTCCTGGGTTTGGAGGTACCAGTACCAATACCGGCGTCGTACAGGTTTTTCTCACCGAACCCAATGAACGAAAAGCAACACAGCAGCAGGTCTATGACAGGCTTGTCAAACTTTACCGGAATTTCCCGGAAGCAAGGATCATCCCGAACCAGGAACAAACCATCACCACTTCGCTGTCCGGTGGTTCGCAGCTGCCGGTGCAGTTTGTGATCCAGACATTGGATTTCGATAAGATGCAGCGATTCCTCCCAAAATTTCTTGAAGAAGCCAGGAAAGACAGTGTGTTCGGGAATGTGGACGTGAACCTGAAATTTAACAAGCCGGAACTGAACCTCACCGTCGACAGGATGAAGGCGACCAACCTTGGTGTCAATGTACTGGATGTTTCCAATACCCTGCAGTTTGCCTTCAGCGGTCGTCGCTATGGCTATTTCCTGCGTAACGAAAAACAATATTTTGTAATTGGCCAGGTAGCCCGGCTTTCACGGAGTGAGCCCTCAGATATTACTTCGTTGTATGTCCGGAGCAATTCCGGGAAATTAATTCAGCTGGATAACCTGGTGACGATGGAGGAAAACAGCAATCCTCCTACTTTATATCATTTCAACCGGTACAAATCGGCCACCGTTTCCGCTTCGCTCGCACCGGGGCGTACCCTGGGAGAAGGGATCGCTGAAATGCAAAAAATTTCTAAAAAAATCCTGGATGAATCGTTCCAGAGTGCCTTGCTCGGGCCTTCGCGTGATTTCGCCGAAAGCAGTTCAAATACTTCATTTGCACTGATACTGGCGTTGATGTTGATTTACCTTATTCTGGCAGCTCAGTTTGAAAGTTTCCGCGATCCTTTCATTATCATGCTTACCGTACCCATGGCCATTGCAGGAGCCCTGATCTCCTTATGGGTTTTCGGAATGACGCTCAACATCTTTTCAGAGATCGGGATCATCATGCTGATCGGTATCGTTACGAAAAATGGGATCCTGATCGTGGAATTTTCCAACCAAAAAAGGAAAGCGGGACTACCCAAAGCGGAGGCAGCCTTTGAGGCGGCTGCAGCACGGTTACGGCCAATCCTGATGACCTCCCTTGCAACAATCTTCGGCGCCATGCCCATCGCACTTGCACTGGGAGCGGGAGCTCACAGCCGGATGCCAATGGGAATCGTGGTAGTGGGCGGTTTGTTTTTCGCATTGATCCTCACCTTATTCGTGATCCCTGCAATGTATGTACTGATGGCAACGAACAAGGTAAATGTTGAACATAAAGAGGATCCCCAGATAAACTGATTTCCGATGAATAAAATTTTCTTTTCTTTTGTGATCCTGATCTTTGCCTGCCTTGCATCCCCTGCACAAAAACTGCTTACCGCCGATTCTGCAGCTGCCATTGCGTTGAAAAACAACTTTGATATCCGGATTGCCCGCACCACAGCCGATATCAGCAAGCGGAACAACACTGCAGGCAATGCAGGAATGTTACCAGAGGCCGGAATCACCGCTACCGATGCCTATAGCCTGGGCCATGTATACCAGCATTATTCAGATGGAACCTCAACGGTCAACCCGAATGCAAATTCTAATTCACTATCGGCCGGCATCGCCTTGAACTGGACCTTGTTTGACGGCGGAAAAATGTTTGTCACGAAAAGGAAGCTGAACGAAATTGAAGCCTTGGGAGAGATCCAGTTCCGCGACCAGGTCATGCAAACGCTTTACGACGTGTATGCCGGATACTTTAATGTGGTAAAACAAAAAGAACAACTTCAGGCGATCCGGGAGGTGATTCGTTATAACCAGGAGAGGGTAGACCTCCTACAGGCCAGTTTTAATGCAGGACTAGCACCCAAGACCGACCTTCTGCAGGCGAAGATCGACCTGAATGTTTACCAGGAGAATTCCATTTCACAGCAGGCGGTGATCCTGGCAGCCCGGCGACAACTCAATCAGTTGCTGTCGCGGGATCCGGAAGAACCATTTGAAGTGATAGATTCCATCGTCCTGGATTATCATCCTGATAAAAAAGAACTTGCACAAAAACTTTTCTCCACGAATCCATTGGTCCTGTCTACACAAAAACAGGTGGAAGTAGCCCGGCTGGGAGTCAGCGAATTCAAGGCATTGCAGCTTCCCAGCGTGAATTTCTCGGCCGGATATGATTTTCTTCACAGCGATAATGCTACCGGAACCGTCCGGATGAACGATTCCTATGGGCCGCAGGTGGGTGCTACCTTGTCGTTTCCCATTTACCGTGCGGGAAATATCCGCCGCCAGATCGCTATTGCCCGGCTTCAGCTCGAATCGGCAAGGGTCACTTTTGAAAGTTCCAAACTGCAGGTCAATACACAGCTCCAGCTTGCCCTGACCGAATTTGACAACCAGCTTCAATTGCTTCAGATAGAAAAGAATAATTACGCCCTTGCCAAAGAGAACCTGACCATTTCGATACAGCGGCTGCGGTTGGGACAAACCACGGCCCTTGAAGTGAGGCAGGCCCAGGAAAGTTATCAGCAATCCCTTACCCGCCTGACAGATTTCGGATACGCTGCAAAAATCGCCGAAATCAAGTTGAAACAACTGATGGCAGCGCTGTAAATAGCTGGCGAGTTGGTGAATTGGTGAGCTAGTGAGCTGGATTTCATTTGAACAGTTAGTTGTTAGTTGTTCACTGTTCACTTTGTTGATTCCGAAAATAGTACTACCTTTGCCGCATTATTAACCTGTGTTTCCGGTTAGCCGATCTTTTTTAGTATTTCCAATCTCCATCCTATATAGGGTTCCAGGCAACTTCCTGGTCGGGGTAAACCGGAAAGCCCGAAATCACACAATTAAAATTCGTTATGATTACATTTGAAGAATTGGGTATCCACCCTGTTCATGTGGATGCTTTGAAGGAACTTGGTTTTGAATATCCCATGCCGGTACAGGAAAAGGTAATCCCGCTCTTGCTGGCCGGTCCTGTCGACATTGTTGCCCTGGCCCAGACCGGGACAGGGAAGACGGCAGCTTTTGGTTTGCCGTTGATCCAAATGACCAACCCCCACAGCAAGGTGCCGGAAGCGCTTATACTTGCTCCGACCCGTGAACTCTGCATACAGATTGCAGGTGACCTGAATGATTTTGCAAAGAATACCGATGACCTAAAGATCCTCCCCGTTTATGGCGGAAGCAGCATGGAGGTTCAGATTAAGGCGCTGAAAAGAGGAGTCCAGATCGTGGTTGCCACTCCCGGCCGCCTTTGCGACCTGATCCGCCGGAAAGCCATTAAGCTGAATGAGGTGAAAACCGTGATCCTCGACGAGGCCGATGAGATGCTCAACATGGGATTCCAGGAAAGTATCAATGATATCCTTTCAGAAGTCCCGAAGGAACGTGCTACCCTTCTTTTTTCGGCTACCATGCCGGCGGAAGTTGCGGTGATTGCAAGGAAGTACATGCGTAATCCTGTTGAAATAACCATCGGCGACCGGAATTCCGGTGCAGATAATATCAAACATCTTTATTATACCGTTCATGCGAGGGATAAATACATCGCCCTCAAGCGTATCGTTGACTATTATCCCAACCTTTATGGAATCGTCTTTTGCCGTACCCGCAAGGATACTCAGGAAGTTGCCGATAAACTGATGCAAGACGGTTACAATGCAGAATCCCTGCACGGTGACCTGTCGCAGGCGCAACGTGACATGGTCATGCAGAAGTTCCGCATCCGGCATATAAAGTTGCTGGTGGCTACCGATGTGGCAGCACGCGGACTTGATGTGAACGACCTCACCCATATCATCAATTACAATCTTCCGGAAGAGATCCTGGCCTATGCCCACCGCAGCGGCAGAACCGGTCGTGCCGGGAAGGCAGGCATTTCCATTGCCATCATCAACCTGAAGGAAAAACATTTAATAAAACAGATCGAGAAAAAGATCAAGAAAACCTTTGTTTCAGCGAAAGTTCCCGGTGGAAGGGAGATCTGTGAAAAACAGCTGTTCAGCATGATCAGCAAGATGGAGGAGGTGGATATTGAACAAACGGAGATCGACAGCTATCTTCCGACGATCTACCGCAAACTGGAATGGCTCGACAAAGAAGAGATCATCAAGCGCTTTGTGGCGCTGGAATTCAACCGCTTCCTGGAATATTACAAGAATGCAAAGGACATCAACGTTTCAGATGATAAGTCTTCAGGATCTTATAAAGAATCTTATAAAGAAAGGGAAGGTGGATCTTATAGGGACCGTGAAAGAGGATCCTACAAGGACCGGGAGAGAGGATCTTACAAGGAACGTGATAAAGGTTCTTATAAAGAACGGGAAACAGGATCTTATAAAGAACGGGAAAGGGACACAGACGGTCCTTCGCGATTCCGCAAGAACGATTCCGGATTCACACGCCTTTTCATCAACCAGGGCAAGTCTGACGGACTTTTCCCGATCAGCCTGATTGAACTGGTAAACGAACATACGCCCGGGAAAAAAGTTCCCCTTGGCAGGATTGATCTTTCCGATCGTTCCGCTTCTTTCGAAGTAGGTTCCGATTTTGCGGATTTCCTCATCAAAGCGCTGCAGAACCAGGATTTCCGGGGATCGGAGATCACCGTTGGTCTGGATACCGGAAATGACGGGCGCAGAAGAGACGAAAGCGATTTCCGCAAGCGGATGAAGAAAAGTCAGAAATTTTCAGATACGCCCAAAAGAAAGAGGATTTCAAGGGACCGGTAGGAATTCACACTGAGTGCCTCACCCCTTCCCCTCCCCAATCGGGGAGGGGAGTAAGGAGAGGAGCCTCGATTTTCTTAACGAAAATTTCATGAGGCGGTTTACTCTTACTATTAATTATTAATGGTTGAAGAAAAAATATATCAGTCGCCGCATAAGCAGCCTTGGCTGGTGCCATCGAACGAAGTGAGATTGCGCCAGGCGCAGCTGTGTTGCGGTGACGAGGCCGCCCGGCCTGAGGGCAAAAGAAAGAAATAGAAGGTGATTGTTAGTTAACTGAATTAAAGTTCCAGAAAAAAGGTAATGAAGACCCTGGTTGATATCATAAAAGATGCCTTTATCGGTTTCGCCACAGGCGATGCATTAGGCGTTCCTGTTGAATTTGAAACCCGTGAATGGTTGCAGGAGAACCCGGTACAGGGAATGCTGGGAGGCATGCGGTACAACCAACACCCGGGGACCTGGTCGGACGACAGTTCGATGCTGTTTTGTACGGCTGAAAGCCTTTGCAGAGGATATGATCTGGAAGACATCGCACTTCAGTTTTCAAAATGGAAAAACGAACGGTTCTGGACTCCCCGAGGAAGGGTTTTTGATATCGGCATACAAACCAACAAGGCGATTGACAGGATTGACCGTTTTCTCGAAATAGGGTTGCGGGTCAAGCCGATCCCGGAGCTGGGGGTCAATGAAAAGGAAAACGGGAACGGTTCGCTGATGCGGATATTACCGCTTGCCTTTTTCTTAAAGGATAAACCTGCAGAAGAAGGTTACCGCATCATCCGGGAAGTTTCGGCGCTCACGCATGCACATGCCCGTGCCGTGACCGGATGTTTCATCTACGTGCGTTTCATCATGAGTCTGCTGGAAGGACAGGATAAGCACCAGGCTTATGCAGAGCTGCGGAACTTCATCCCCGATTTCTGCAGGAACAACACCGGTTCATCCGAATATGAACATTATTCAAGGATTTTGGACAATAACATTGCCGATTTCCCGGAATCCACCATCCGTTCCTCTGCTTATGTGCTGCATACACTGGAAGCCTGTTTATGGTGTGTGATGCGGAATGACAATTACAAGGATACTGTTTTGCAGGCCGTAAATCTTGGCGAAGATACCGATACCGTTGCAGCGCTTGCCGGTGGCCTTGCCGGGATTATCTATGGAAGGGATCAGATCCCGGAAGAATGGATTGCGGTGCTGGCCAGGAAGGAAGATATTCTGGAGCTGGCGCTGAGGTTTTCAAATAGAGCAATCAGCACATGATCGATAATTTCTTCAAGGAACAATCTTTCACCTGGACGACCTGGTTCAAGTGAAGTTGTTTGATGGGGTATATAAAATACCGGATAAGGACCAGGAATTGTCGCAGTGTTTTTTTGCGGGGTTTAAAAGCTCGTCACTATCTCCCAGCATAAAAGTTAATAGAAAGCACACATTTTCGTCTTACTCGTTTACCCCACAATAAAATATTGCGGCAATTTAATGTTATTGTTAAACCTTCCCTTCTGTCACTATCATTTAACTCATAATAAATTTTTCTGGTGCAGATGGTAAAGTAGCTAAGTCATATTCTAATTCAGTATTGCCGTCATCGCATAAAACTCCAACAGTAAATGCTCCATACGAAATAAATTCAAGTATGGCTTTGCCTTCTTTGATTGTTACGATTTTATAAGGATCAGGGAATGAATTATGAAGTGAGAAAAGAATTACATCCCCCTCATTCATCGGGTTGTCGGGATTGGTGGAAGTCACTGCCAATATTACTCTGAATAAATCGCTGTCCTCAACTGGCGCAATAGTAGGAATAATTTTTCTGTTATTATTTTCGGATTTTCCTCCCCATTGGTTTTTATTGGGATCTTTCAAATTATCAGGTAATGATCTTTGTGACTGAATACCATTTTGCATTTTTTGTTTTGCTTTATCAATAAGAGATGAAAATTCATCAAAAGATAAAATTTTACTTCGCATTGTAATTGTTGTTTGTGCTTGATTTATCTTATTAAATATGTTGGGATCCTTTGAATTAAAGTTATCAGTATGGACAGCAAGAGCGGCGTTAGCGGCTGTTTCCTTAGCTTGTTTTTCAGCGGTTAAATTTTTTTCTAATACATCCATCTCTATAAGGATGGGGATATACTGAATATTAGTCCACAGATACCCTAACAAAAAACCACTAACCAGAAAATAAATTAATATACTTTCAGCCAAAACTGCACCTACAGTTCCAGCAATTCCTTTACCTCCAAATAATATACTTGCATTGGCACCAAATAGATTCAACAAGTGAGGAATTTTATATAGATTTGTGAGACCAAGACCTACAATTATTTTCGTAAGCCAATCGCTTATTTGAATTAAATTATCATTTCGCGAATAATTTTTGCTTGGAGAATCTGGATTACTTAAGTAACGGGGTAACCCAAAAAGAAACCCCCCGAAACCTCCTGCTACATAAGCAGCACCACCTATCAACAATCCATAACCTATAGTTACCCAATATGAATAAGGATTATATACATCTGCTTTAGATGGGTTTGAAACAAAATTCAGGGCACAAACCGCAACCAATATAATACCCAAAACAGGTAAGCAACCTAAAATTAAGAAAAGCCATTGTTGTCTTTGTGATGTTTTATTTGTTTCACTCTTTGAAAAAATCTGTCCGAGTTTCATAATTTTAAGATTTGAAGTTAACAATACTTAATATTAGTATATTACTCTTTTATTTTAGGTTATTCTGTTCCAGATGATAGCCCCCAATTAAGGCTGAGTAAAGATTTGCAATGTTGCTCATAATAATTTGTTTTTTTACGCCTACTCTATGCAGTTTTCGGCTACCCCGTTTTGATTTATTCTTCTACACTTGTAAAATCGTCAGGAAACTATGATAGACCCACCTTGATTATCGGATGCATACATTACTCTTACATTTATTAAATAATCTCTGCCTTTTACAAAAGGTAAACTGATTTTTGAGTTTTTTTCCAAACCACTGTCATCATCGCCTGCCATGTAATGGTTTTCTGTCTTTGCTTTTTCAGAAACCACCATTACAGTATCCATTTGTCCGATTGTTTGAAAAGTATATTTTTTTGTAGAAGGTGCTGTAAAAATAAAATCAGCTTGTCCCCCCGATCTTGCTTTAATTGGAGCCGACTTTTGAAGTTGCAGTTTTACGATAGATTTTTCTGCTACCACAGGATAGAATGACTTTACTCCCTTTATGTCATTGGCAGATAGGATTCCCGGAGGAAATATTCCATTTGTATATTGTACCGGTTGTAATACCAATCCGGGTCCGAATTCATATTCCATGATGGATTTAGGATCCCACGCAGAACCTTGCACCTGATTTGCCGGTAGCTTGTTGATTATGTTAGAATCAATTTGACTTTTTGGCCAACTGTTTGGCGGCCCTGAAAACTCTGTGTAAACCGCTTGGGTGTTCCACTCTATACCTGAAAAGGGACTTTGGTGTTCATGCTGGAAACCTATAGTATGTCCTATTTCATGAATGGCAGTTGTCATACCATAGCTATCGGCTGTTAAGTCCCAACCAAAATTCATAGTTCTTTGCGTTTGGGGAATATTTAAAATTTCGCGACCAACATAAGACCATGAACCATCACTAAGGTCAAAACCAATTCTAATCATTGAATCGTCAACAGTTGAAACTTCTTTGAAGGATATGCCAATTCCCAAAGCTTTCCAGGTTTGGAAAGCTTTTCTCACCACATTTTTTTGTGGCTCGGCTCCTTCAATGAATATAAATTTGATTTCTGTGCTATTTACCCATTTCAAATCGCTTGAAAGGATGTAACCCCTTCTGTGTTGAGATACGCCTGGATCAAAAGTCCGCTGTATAGTTGGAGGCTGTTTGCAAAGTTTTCTTTTGATTATTTTTGTTGCCATTTTTATTTTGTTTGTTTGTTTTGCCTACTCTATTCGGTTTTCGGCTGCCCCGTTTATCTTTATTTCTTGTCTGTCAGTTTTAGTTTGCAGTGTCGTTATAAAAGTACAATTAACGCTCCGCTGGCAGCCGTAGTGCGGGTTTAGCAGAGTTTATATTTAGTTTTCGTTTTCATGTTTTTTAGCACCAATCACCTTTCTTTACCGAGTTTCCCCGCATTGAGGCTGCCGGCTCGTTGGTGGTAGTTTGGTCTTTATCCAAAGGATTAAATAATTTTTTTACAAGTATAATAGTGTTGGTTATCTAATTTAATTGAGTGAATGGACAAATAGATTTCATATTAATAATTTATATATATTTTGTCGTCAAAAGCATTATATTATTCATTTTAAAAATTTATTAAGTTACCGCCAGTTTTTATTTGGCGATAGCTTAGTTGTTGATTAATTGTTATCTGTACCACAGAAAGGACAGTAACCGTTTTTGTCCTCTTTGTCAAAAGCCCTACCGCAAGATTTACAAGCGATTGTTTTATAAACAATCAGTAATGCAGATAACACTCTTTTATAAACCATTTTGATTTTCATTTTTGTTAAATTTATTTATTGCCTACTCTGGTTGGTTTTCGGCTTCCCCAATTATTTAAAATTTGTCAACAAATTTGAGTCGGTTAGTTCTAATGTTTCTTACTTTTCCATCTTCAAGCTCGATTATTGCATAAGTGTCTTGAAATGTTCCATTTTCAGTGTTTTGGGGATATTTTGCCCATTCATGGAAGTATCCATTCGTAATGTAATCACCTGAGCCATCATCGAACTTAGTAATTTTTACTTTTCTTAAGTCGTCTTTTTTTGTTGCCATTATTGTTGTTTTTAAAGTTTGTGAGTTGTCATAAAATTGCCCCCAACAACTCAAAAATCCCAACCAGTTGTATTTATTTTCACCATCGTTATAACTTCTGAAATAATAAGTGAATAAAAAATCATTTGTTATAATTTTAACAGGCGGTTACATTTAATAGATGTTGTTTCTTACTCTTTGCAAATGTATAAAAATATTGATGTCAATAAACATATAAATGTTTTTTTTTATATACTTATTTATTATTTGTGAGTCTCAAATTTTATTCACATCCCGGCCTCATGGTTTATCTGACGAAGGCATAGAAAGCGGGAATCCAATCCCGGGTACTCGGGTTGGAACCTGAAGGACAGGGAAGACAGTCAGATTTACGATTAGAAACCTTTTAACCCAAACACTAATCACACACGATTTTGCTACCTGCCTACTGGCAGAAAGGTTTCGCCTTTCGATTTGCTTCGTCACTTCGTTCCTCGCAATGACAATTCTTTTTGCGAGTAAGAGAAACTAGTTGTCATTGCGAGCGTAGCGAAGCAACGTCAACTCATCAGTTCATCAGCTAGCCTGTCAATCACCCTTTTACGGCCGTAAGGAAAAAAAACCTACCTTTGCACACTCAAAAAAATCACCATGCCATTAAATAAACTCAGAAATATAGGGATTGCCGCTCATATTGATGCAGGCAAGACCACCGTTACCGAACGTATTCTCTTTTTTACCGGTACCACCCGAAAGATGGGAGAAGTTCATGATGGCCAGGCCACCATGGACTTTATGAAACAGGAACAGGAAAGAGGCATTACCATTGCTTCGGCAGCCATTTCCTGTGCCTGGAAAGATTACCAGATCAACCTAATCGATACACCGGGACACGTGGATTTCACGGTCGAAGTGGAGCGTTCCCTCCGTGTCATCGACGGGATGATCGCGGTATTCTGTGCCGTGGGAGGTGTTGAGCCCCAGAGCGAGACCGTATGGAACCAGGCCGACCGCTACCGGGTACCCCGCATTGCCTTCATCAACAAGATGGACCGCACCGGCGCCGACTTTGCCGTGGTGGTTGCCCAGATGAACAAATACCTCGATGCCAATGCCGTTCCTTTCAATCTGCCCATTGGCGCGGAAGAGCATTTCGACGGCATCATCGACCTCATGTCACAGAAAGCTTATGTGTTCAAGGATTTTGAACAGGTCGAAATAGAGATCCCGGAAGCCTACAAGGAAAAAGCAAAAGAAGCACGCGCCTGGATGGTGGAGAAGATTGCCGAATTCAATGAAGAAGTCATGCAGTTGTTCTTTGACGACAAGGAAGTTCCTTCTGAGTTGCTGCAGCGGGCTGCGCGCCAAGCCACCCTGAAAATGCTGATCACACCGGTATTCTGCGGAGCAGCCTACAAGAACAAAGGCGTCCAGATGATCCTCGACGCCGTATTGAATTACCTGCCTTCTCCCATCGATGTTGGCGCAGTAGTTGGCATTGACATCGATGACCCGGAAAAATCACATTCACGGCATCCTTCTGCCAAGGAGCCTTTTTCGGCATTGGCATTCAAACTGATCCATGACCCTTTTGTAGGACAGCAAACATTTACCCGTGTATTTTCCGGAACCCTTCACAGCGGGATGCAGATCCTGAATTCCACAAAAGGGAAACACGAACGTATCGGCAGGATCTTCCGAATCCATGCGAAGGAAAGAGTAGAGATCAGCGAAGCAGGTCCCGGCGATATCGTAGCTCTCATTGGTTTAAAACTGACCAAAACCGGGGATACCCTCTGCGATAATGATCATCCTCTCTTTCTGGAAAATATTCACATTCCGCCTTCAGTGATCGAATTAAAGATATCCCCTGCAAAACGGGGAGACCAGGCAAAGCTGGGAGAGGCGCTGAACAAACTGATGAACGAAGATCCGTCGTTTAACGTGCGGTATGATGATGAAACGGAAGAAACGGTCATCGCCGGTATGGGCGAACTTCACCTGGAGATCATCATCGACCGGCTGAAATATGAATTCAAGGTGGATGCGATCGTTGGCGAACCTGCAGTTGCTTTCCGGGAAACCATCACCGTGGAAAAAGAACACCGTTACAAGCATTCGAAACAAACCGGCGGAAGGGGCCAGTTTGCCGATGTCGTGATGCGGATTGAGCCCAACGAAGGAAAAGGCTACGAATTCGTGGATAAGGTCAAGGGTGGCAACATTCCTGCAGAATTTATCCAGTCGGTCAATAAAGGGATCCTGAAAACACTCGAAAGAGGCATCCTGGCCGGGTACCCGGTGGTGGATGTGAAAGTGGTGCTCCTCGACGGAAGCCATCACCCGGTTGACTCCTCGGATATGGCCTTCCAGACCTGCGGCTCGATCTGCTTTAAGGAAGGATTCATGAAAGCCAGTCCCATCCTGCTGGAGCCAATGATGAAGATCGAAGTGAATACACCCGACGATTACATCGGGGAAGTGAGCGGAAACCTCAACCGCCGCCGCGGGAAGATCGAAGCCATGCGCAGATATCGTAAAGGCGCACAAAAGATCAATGGACTCGTGCCTCTGAAAGAGATGTTTGGCTATGCCACGCAACTCCGGAATATCTCCAGCGGAAGAGCAAATTATTCCATGGAATTTTTCCAATACATGCCATTGCCGAAAGCAATCCAGGAGGAGGTTTTGAACGAGATCGCGGAGAAGAAAAAGGATGAAAAAAGATAGCTGGCGAGGTTTTTTTAATTATGAATTATGAGGGTGAATTATGAATCTTGAATTGGGTTATTGTTTAGTACTACCAGATCCGTTCAGGGTCATAAGAATTCATAATTCAAATTTCAAACTCATAATTCATAATTAATTTCCCTGATGCCCACCAAACTTTGGAACCGGAACTTCACCCTGCTTACCTTTTCCAACTTTTTCATGTGCAGCGCTTACTATTCGCTGATCTCAACACTTCCAATCTACATTTCCACCGAACTTCATTCCTCGAAAAGTGTGGTCGGGCTTGTGCTTGCTTCCTACATCGTGGCCTCGGTGCTGGTGCGCCCTTTTGTTGGTTTCGGGTTGGATAAATACGGCCGGAAAACGATCTTAATTGTCTCCCTTCTGTTATATGCACTGGTCTTTAACGGTTACCTCATCGCCTGGACGGTAGCGGTGATGATCATTGTCAGGTTCATTCATGGACTGACCTGGGGATTGACTACCACTTCCAATTCAACGGTCGCCGTGGATATCATTCCACCCGATAAACGCGGGCAGGGGATCGGTTATTTCGGGATCTCCACCACGCTGGGGATGGCGCTGGGGCCTGTGATCGGATCGTTCATTTTCCAGCAAGGCGGTTATTCGGCCATGTTCATTGCTGGATTCATCATCAGCCTTGCCAGCATGGGCATGGCTGCCTCAATGCGCTTCACGGATGTAGTTCCTTCAAAATCCCTGGAGTTTCGATTTTCCACGTTATTTGAAACCACCACTTTGCTTCCTTCCTTTAACCTTCTTCTCATCATGATCACCTATGGCGGACTGCTCTCGTTTGTCGCGCTTTACGGACGTGAACTGGGAATCAGCAATCCCGCCGCGTTTTTCCTCATTTATGCAACTGGTGTGATCGGAGCCCGTTTCACTTCGGGAAAATTCTTCGACCGCCACGGCCCCAGGATGATCCTCCTGGTCTGCCTTTCACTGCTGATCGCCGGATTTCCGGTTCTTGCCTTCCTGAAAAATCCTATCGGGTTTTACGGTGCCGCCGTAATCCTTGGTTTTGGCAACGGAGTTGTTTTCCCGACTTTCCAGGCCATGATCAATAACATGGTTCAGCAGAACCGTCGCGGGGCAGCCAATTCCACGCTCTTCACTTCCGTTGATATCGGGATGGGCGCAGGAATGATCCTCGTCGGCAGTATTGCACAACAATTCTCCATTTCAACTGCTTTCATTGTATGTTCGGTTATTTGTGTCGCTGCACTTTTGTTCTTTCTTTTTTTTACGATAAAATATTATGAGAAGAACAAGATAAGTTTCCTTTTAGAAGAACGGGTAAAATCAGGTATTTCTTAAAAAATAAAAATCACCGCTAAGTCGCTAAGACGCTAATAGTTGTTAACATAATGATGGATTCCATCCTTAAATACAGGTACGTTAAAATTGATTAGAAATCCTAATCTGATAACAAAAAAATCGTTCTCGCAGATTTTCGCAGATTTACCGCAAATTTTCGCAGAAAAGATAATAATCTATAATAATACCCTCGTTTTTTGAATTACGAAGCAACCATGTTATCTGCGTGAATCAGCGATTAAATCTGCGTAAATCTGCGAGAAATAATAATCACCAGTCCATCAGCTCTCCAACTATTATCCCCTCCGTTTCTTAGTATCTTTGCAGACAAATCATCTGTATTTGATGAAAAGAACGGAAGATAAAAAATCCCAGGTCAGGATTCTGAAACAGCTCCTTTCTTTTCCTTTTTCCAAAGAAGAAAAAGAAAAGATCACCCGGGCATTTTGTCTTGCAGATGAACATTACCGGAAAGAAAAAAAACCGGAAATGATTCCAGGTCTGCTTCAAGTGGCAGAGATTCTTCTTACGGAACTGAACCTGTCATCCGAAACTGTTCTTGCGATCCTGTTAAAAGATCTTGTACCCAAGGAACTTTCCGGAGAACAGATCGTCAAAGACTTCGGCAAGCCTGTGTGGGAGCTCATCTCCGGCCTTCAGAAGATCGACCGGATGGATACGGCGAAATACACCTCCCATGCGGAAAACTTTATCAAGTTGATGCTGACCCTCTCCGATGATATCCGGGTGATCCTCATTTCTCTCGGGCAACGGCTGCAGGATATGCGCCATATCAGCGATTTCCCTGTCGAAAAACAGTCGCGCCTCGCCGGCGAAACAGCTTTGCTCTATGTTCCACTTGCCCATCGCATCGGGCTTTACCGGATTAAGACAGAACTGGAAGACCTGGTCATGCGGTTTTCCGATCCGGAGATCTACCTTCAGATCCAGCAGAAAATACAGGAAACACAGAAAGACCGTGACCGCTATACTTCTGAATTCATCGGTCCCATCGAAGAAAGGCTAAAGGAAAACGGCTTTGTTTGCGAGATCAAAAGTCGCGTAAAATCCATTCCTTCTATCCACCGGAAGATCATTGCGCAGAAAGTGGAGTTTGATAAGGTGTACGACCTTTTCGCCATCCGTATTATCCTGGATAATACAATCGAAAACGAAAAATCCGATTGCTGGAAAGTGTATTCTCTCGTTACGGATATCTATACTCCTAACTCACGCCGCCTGCGCGATTGGATCTCTTTCCCCAAATCAACCGGCTATGAATCCCTGCATACCACGGTCATCGGCCCGGAAGGAAAATGGGTGGAAGTTCAGATCCGGACACGGCACATGGATGACATCGCCGAAAAAAGCATTGCAGCCCACTGGAAATATAAGTCAGGTGGAAAAAATGACGGTCAGACTGATTTTTATGCCGCCATCCGGGAGATGCTGGAAAACCCGTTGCCTTCTTCTCCCGAAATGGACATCAGTCGTGAAAAAAGGGAACTCTATCGTGACGAGATCTTCATCTTTACGCCTAAAGGCGATCTGAAAAAGCTGAAGGTAGGTTATACGGTACTTGATTTCGCCTTTGAGGTCCATACCGATATCGGGTCAACCTGCACCGGCGCCATCGTCAATGGCACCATGGTTCCGTTAAAACATGTGCTGACAAATGGGGATACCGTCAAGATCCTGACTTCCAAAAACCAGAAACCGAACCACAACTGGCTGGAATTCGTGAAAAGCCCAAGGGTACAAACGCGCATCCGCCATGCCCTGAAGATGGAGACCTACAAAGATTCGGATGCCGGCAAGGAGATACTGAAAAACAAGGTCACCCAGCTCGGGGTTGAGTTTACCGATCTTATTATTAATAAGCTTGTCGATTATTTCGGATGCGACAATTACCTGGATCTTTATCAGCGTTTTGGCGAAGGGAAACTGGATCCGTTAAAGATCAAGAAAGCATTGACGGAACCCGAAACAAAAGCCCAGACCGGTATATCGCCCAAGGAAGAATCCTTCACTGAAAGGATCTCCGAAGTGATCTCAGGGAAAAGAGATTTTATCATCATCGATAAAAAGATCGATTCCATCCATTATGAATTTGCACGTTGCTGCGGCCCGATCCCGGGCGATAACATTTTTGCCTTCGTAAGTGTCACCCAGGGAATCCGGATCCATAAGACCACATGCCCCAATGCCCACGATTTGATCTACCGGTATCCCTATCGCATCCTGGAAGCACGCTGGAAAGCTGTAGATACGGAAAAAAATTTTACGGCGAACCTGGTCGTAAGCGGTAAATTCAGCAAGGACATCGTCACCCGGCTCACACAACTGCTGACGAATGAGATGAAGGTCAGTGTACGTTCAACACGGGTAAAGACCCATCCCGACGACTCCTACACCTGTGAGATCGGAATACTCATCAACAGCACGGTTCGCCTGGATGAGGTCATGAAAAAATTACTGAAATTAAAGGAAGTGCAAAGCGTTACCAGGGCGGGCAACGCTTAAAAAGTAATCAGCTTGTCGCCGCTGTTGAGGTATTCGGTTAATGTCTCTCCCATGAAGTGTACGTTGATCCCCAGTTTGGATAGAAGCCCTGTAACTTTATAGGAATCTGTACAGGCCTGGCATGCTTCAATGGTGATCCCGCTTTGCAACAAAAGATCGATCTCCTGACGGATAAGGCGGTTTTCGCCAACCAGCTTTGCCGATGGTCCCCAAATGATCAGGTTGATCTCGTCCCACCAGCCGTTGGCTTTTGCATTCATGAGATAGACAAAGATCATCCGCAAGGCTACATCTTTCTCCCCGGTCGTCCAGAGAACATTCAGCTTTTTCATTTGTTTTGATTTTATATAATCAACCCTTACCCTTTCGGGGGTACCAAAAAAAGTTCGTTCTCACCGCTAAGACGCCAAGACGCTAAAAATTTTATCCTTGATTTTGCGTTCTTTGCGTTTTAGCGACTTAGCGGTAAAATAAAAAAAACAACTTTTTAGTCTTCCTTGTGAGAGGTATAGAGAACCACAAATATATCTATTTCCTGATGTTTTTACTTTTTCCGGGAAATTTCTTCCCCGTTTTTTCAAAAAATGCGAAAACATCTCCGGTTTTTGAATTCCAGAAGGTGTAATTATGTCCGCAGGTATCACACAAATAAAGGGCATGGCCCCTTCCGGGATCCTCCGATATTATTTTTCTGGAAAAGTCAATGGATTGTTTGCAGGGCACCACAGCATCCCGCGTTCCATGGGCGAGGTATAGGGGAATTTTCAGCTTATCTGTATGAAGGCCGGGATTGTCGGGGCCTTCCCACCGGTTTTTAAATTGATCATACGGGCCATAATATCCTGTCATCAGCCGGTCGGTCGGCATGCTTGTCTGATCATAATCGCCCGACAAGGCGGCGCCGGCCATGAATAAGCTATCGGTGTTCTCGGCAACCAACGCTACTCCTCTTGCTCCTGTTGAGATCCCATAGAGGAAATTTCTTCCTCCGGAATTAAAAATATGAAATTGGAACCGGCAGAAAGGGATCAGTGTATCGATGATCCAGCGCAAGGTTGGGTAATGCTTCCAGTCGGCACGTGTTTCCGGGAAAAACGCAGAAGAATAGACGCTTTTCAGCATCTCCGGCAGAACCAGGACATATTCCTGTTTCGTGGCTTCTGTGCAAAAACCGGATTTATTGCATACATCCTTCCGGCTGAAATTCCATCCGGGCAACACAAGGATAGCGCCCCGGGGGAGAACACCGGGGAACCGGAAATCCACCGGAATACTGCCGACAATGATCGTGGTGTCTTTCTGTGCATTCACAATGAGTGCCGACAATGCCATCAGGATCGACAGGAGGTGATAACGCATTGTTGAATTTATTTGTTCCTGGTTCAGTAAAAGTACAACTTTTCAGTTGATGAGCTCATGAGTAATAGGTGGTGAAGTGGTGAATTGGTGAATTGGTGAACTGGTGAATTGGTGAGGTGGTGAGTGAAAAAAACTGATGACCTGGATAATTGGTGAGGTGGTTAACTGGTTTCTAAAATAATTTGTAATTTCGTCGGCGTTACCCGGGATGTTAGCTCAGTCGGTTCAGAGTGCATGCTTCACACGCATGAGGTCGGGAGTTCGAATCTCCCACATCCCACTTTTCAAATTACGAATTACAATTTTAGATTTTCGAATGAATTTTTCGATTTGCGATTTCCGATTTGGCGATTCTTTGCGTCTTTCTGTCTTTGCGGTAAAAAAAAAATTTGTGCAACAGTTTCTCGCAGATTCACGCAGAAAAAACTCGCCAGCTCACCAGCTCGCCAACTAACATCAAAGTCCTATCTTATCTGCAATTGGCAACATCGCCTGGATTGACAGCGCAGCAAACTCCTCAATGGGAATTCCGATCTTTTCGCATTCCATGATATTTTCGCGTTTCACGGAGGCGGCAAACATTTTTTCCTTCATCCTTTTGACTACTGATTTCGGTTTTACGTTGGCGAGTTTCCTTTCGGGATAGACATAGGTGGTTGCAAAGATCAGCCCTGTAATGGTTTCTCCGGCTGCCAGGGCATGTTGGAATTTCGTGCTGCGCTCTTTCCCTGCAGAAACCTCGTTGTGCATGCGGATGGCATCCAGGATATCTGGATCAATTTCATATTCTTTCAGTAATAGTTCTGTTTGCGTGCCATGAACTGTTGGTTCGGCGTGGGTCGTTTCCACATCCAGATCGTGGAGAAGCCCGGCCAGTCCCCATTTTCCCTCATCTTCTCCGAGCCGCTGCGCAAGCCTGCGCATTACCGCTTCCGAGGCCAGGCAATGGAAGATCATCTTTTCGTTTTTAACATAGTGATGAAGAAGTTCTAGGGCTTTTTCGTGCGTAAGTAACATGTTTGTTGTTTTCAAAGGTTAAAAAACATTCTTGTAAAAATTTCTCGCAGATTTTCGCAGAAAAAAAACGCAGATTTCCGCAGAAAACTACAAACTTACCATATCACTACTTAACCACTCACCACCTCATTAACTCGCCAGTTCACCAGCTCGCCAGCTCATCAACTATCTAAAGTCCATACTTATCTATCAAATACACCAGCGCTGCCATCGCTGCAGTACCCAGTTGCAACTCGCGGATGTTGATCTTGTCGAACGAATCATTGACTGAATGGTGGTAATCAAAATAGCGTTGTGAATCGGGAACCAATCCGAACAGCGGAACACCCTGCGGCTTCAGGTCGCGGATATCGACGCCGCTCCCGCCTTTCTCGAAATAGAACAATCCATAAGGAAGCAGCAGGTTCTTCCACGACTGCACCTTCTTTACCTGTTCGTCGGCAGCATCGATGGAGAAACCCCAGGGGGTGAAACTGCCTCGGTCGGCTTCAATCGCTGCAATGTGTTTTCGGTCTTTTGCTGCATCCGCATAGGCTTTCGCTCCCCGTTGTTCCATCTCCTCATCCATGTAAACAATAACACGGATCGTATGTTTTGGTTTCAACTGAAGGGATTTGAAGAGCCTTAAAACATCGATAGTCTGAACTACGCCAGCGCCATCGTCATTTGCCCCCTGGCAGATATCCCAGCAATCGAGATGGCCACCGAAAGCGATGATCTCTTCGGGATGCTCTGTTCCGCGGATCTCGCCAATAACATTATAGGAAGCAGTTTCCGGCAGTTCGTTGCAGGATGCTTTCAAAAATACGGTCAGATCCGGGTCTGTCTTGAGCCAGTGACTTAGTTTCTCTGCATCATTGGTGCTGACCGACAGCGCCGGGATTTTGGTTACGGTATCGGCATAATGCAGGATGCCGGTATGTGGAAAATTATCATGGGATGTGGTGGCGGAACGGTCGATCATAGCCACGGCGCCATAGTATGCGGCCTGAACGGCGCCACGCACGCGGTAGCCGGCTACGCCACCATAGGCCGCGAAAGTATTGTACAATGAAGGATCAGCAGGATGGTTGATGAAGACAATCTTCCCGCTGACTTTTTCTTTTCCCAGTTTTTTCAGTTCATCGTAATCCTTCACTTCCACCAATTTCGCTGTGAGTCCGTTGCCGGCGGTTGGAACAGAGCCTCCCAGGGAACAAATGCTGAGATTGTGATTCCCGGCCTTTGCAGAGATGACCTTTCCTGTTTCCTTGCCGCCCCTTTCCCAATGCCGCACTGTGCATTTCTGAAGAAAAACCGTATCAAGTCGCATATTTCTAAGCACCTGTTCAGTCCATTTCACGGCTTTCAGCGATTGGGCCGATCCCGCGAGGCGTCCGCCGTAGTGGCCGGTGAGGTACCTCAGATTATAATAAGAAGTGGTATCTGTGAGTGCACCGCTGAATATGCGCTTGATGGTAAGGCTGTCAGCGTTCTGCGCTGTCAAGGTTAGGCAGGCAGATGAAAGTAGAAAGAAAACAAAAATCAGGATACGGTTTTTCATGAAATAAAATGGTGAATTAGTGAACTGGTGAATTGGTAAACTGGTGAATTGGTGAGTTGAAGAATTTTTTTTGACAAATGTATTACCTTTTAAAGAATTTTGGATTAAGTAGAATTGTTAACGGATAACGTCATGAAAAATTATAACGATGAATTCAGGGAACGAACCAAAAGATTTGCAATCAACCTATGTAAATTATTTGATGAGTTGTCTTATAAAGAATCTACAAGGATCATCAAGAAACAAATTCTCAGAAGCGGGACATCTGTTGCTGCGAATTTCAGGTCAGCATGCCGGGCAAGATCCACCGCTGAGTATTACTCAAAACTTTGCATTGTGGTTGAAGAATGTGATGAAACCGTTTTCTGGTTGGAATTAATAGAAGATCTCCTGATAAATAAAAAGGAACTGTTTTTACCCCTTCACAAAGAAGCAATCGAATTATTAAATGTCTTTTCAACAACTAAAAAGAAACTAAAAGAAAAACTCTATAAAAACAAATAACTCACCAATTCACCAGTTCACCAATTCACCACTTATGAACACCTACAACTTTACTATCTTTACCCCATGGATCTCCAACCCATCTGGACTGACCGATACCGTATCAACTGGTACGAAGCCGATGCCAATAATTGTGCTTCGCTGGTGGCTATCTGCAATTTCCTCCAGGTCTCTGCTTTCCGGCATGCCCGGCACCTGGGGTTTGATTATACCCGGAAAGATGGCTTTGACCGGCTCTGGGTATTGATCCGGATCCTGATCCACATGGACGCATACCCTTCCTGGAATGATGAAATCGATGTGAAGACCTGGCACCGGGGCGCCGAAGGGCTTGTTGCCATGCGCGATTTCGAGATCCTCGATGCACAAGGAAAGCGGCTGGGGGCAGTTGCCTCGCATTGGTTCCTCCTCGACCCCGAAACCCGGCGTCCCGTGGTTCCGGAGATCAACGATTGCGCTATCTCATCCGTTTGGCCGGTGGCGGTGATGGACGACCAGCCCGGGCGCATCCTCATTCCCCACGACCTTCCCCTGATTCGCAGCATAACGGCAGGCTATACCGATCTCGATATGTACCTGCATGTGAACAATGCCCGTTATATCGACTGGGTGCTGAATCTCTTCCCTGAAGATATGCACCGCAATTTCAGTATCTCTTCTTTTCTCATCGAATTTCTCTCCGAAGTAAAATATTCCGAAGAGATTCGCCTGTTTGCCTCCATCAACCCAGATGAATCGCTGGTAAAAGGAATCCGCGCCGGCGATGGAAAAACGATCTTCAAGGCGAAGGTACTCTGGAAAAAAAGGTAGTTGGCGAGCTGATGAGCTGGCGAGTTGGCGAACTGGTGAGTTGGCGAGTTGACGGATGGTGAGTGGTGAACATCCCTCTTCTCTTTATTAACCGATTTGGCCCGCATTACTCTGCTGCCGTCTTGTTAGTTAATTGGCTGCCATTCTTCTTGGTTAGCGAAGCCGTATTTTTTCCGGATTTCAAGAAGCCGTTTTTTTCTTAATGCAGGATCTTTTTCGTATTTACTTCTATGCTTATCCCGAATACTGCGCATTAATTCGACGCAGTCAAATTTCTTTTTATTCATAATCATCCTCCTTAATAATATCTCTTGGACAACGTATTTCCAGAAAGGAATATCCTTTTTTTATATTGACTGAATTGTATTGTCTGATTCGATTTAGGTTCACAATATGTTTAAAATTCCAACTCGTGAGTACCGTAGCAGCATGAATTGTTGCAATTGCAATGTGAAGAGCATCTTCGTGAAATTTCTCAGAGACAGCCCCTTCAAGAATGTATGAATCTGCTAATTCTTTGCATTCATCATCGGCAATAAGAAGTTCTCTGTTTTTAGATTTAAGAATTTGTTCAAGAATTGCCTGAACATTCTTTGGGGCATCTAAAATTTCATCAATGGTTATATCTGAAATTAAAGCTATCAGTTCACCCGACAAGATTTGCTCAATTAGCTTCTTTGACCAATTTGAAAATTCATCATCAAAGTAACCCCCAATAACTGATGTGTCAATATAAACCCTTGGTTTCATTACCTTTTTTTGTCAAAGATAGGGAAACTGTATCAAATTTAAAAATTGCAGTCTTGTAGTAAATTGGTGAGCTGGTGAGTTGGTGAGTTGGCGAGTGAATGAGGTTCCTTCAGACAATTCTTCATTCTTCATTTTTCATTTTTCATTCTTTTTCCGTATTACCTTTTCCCCTCCAACCCGATAAAGCAGATAATTTCCATCTGATTTAAAATCGGGAATACCAAATATTAAATTTTTATTAACAGCAATAAGATAAAAGGAAATTAAAACTATTTTAGCAACTGAAACCTGTGATTAAAAAAACAATGTGTTTAATCCGGGTTTTGATAGGAACACAAACATTTTTTTGCATGTCATCAACAGGACCATCCTATAAAACAGGATGCGTCAAAGGAATTAATATGGTCTTAAAAACATTAACTTAAATCTTGAATTTATGAAAAAAACATTTTTACTTTTTATCCTCGCCATCGGAATGAGTTATCTGGGGTGGGGACAGACCACTGTTTTTACCGATGATTTCAGCACCAATACGAGTGCAACATGGACTACGTCCGGGGCAATCGGAGCGAGTGCCTGGACTGTAACCAGAAGTGGAGCTGATTGGGGGGCACGAAGAAATATTTCACCATTGCAACTTGAGCAGACGAATGATGTTGGCGCGACTGCTAATGCATCTGGATGGGTGTTTTCTTCAGTTCTGTTATCTTCTTTTTCTGCTCCTTACAACACAACGTTAAATTTAAATGCAGAACTGCTTACCTGGACATTTAATTTCCGAACTAACAGGACTTCTGCTTTGGCAGGTTTTACTGGAAGCACTTCATATGGAATGGCGATGATCCTTGTTTCTACTTCCAATACACCAAATACAAGCGGAAATGGATATGCGGTTGTAATGGGAGGTGGAGGCCTTAATACTATTGCTTTAATTTCATTTACTGGTGGGCTGCAGGGGACAAAAACAACAATAATTGGTTATGGCGGTGCACCGGCAGCCCTCACCAACTATATGAGCGTTAAAGTTACCTATAATCCTTCAGGGGACAACTGGGCGCTGTACAACCGGGATGATGGCTCTACGGGTTTTGCAGACCCTGCTTCAGGAATATTAACTCAAATTGGTACTACTACTTCAAACAGTACATATACCGGAACAGCAATGTCATATCTTGGCGCTTACTGGCAAGGATCTACAACAGCCACCCAAACTTCTTTTTATGATAATGTTACTGTTACAAGTACACCCTCAGGTACACCTACGATTACCGTCAGTCCTGCCTTATTAAGCAATTTTACTTATAATGTTGGCTCTGGACCTTCGGCTTCACAATCTTATAATTTGGGCGGAAGTAGCCTTACTCCGGCAGCTGGTAATATTACCGTTACTGCACCGGCGCATTATGAAGTTTCATCGGATAATGCGGCTTTTTATGCATCAATCTTAATTCCTTATACCTTGGGGACACTGGCTTCCACATCAATATATGTAAGATTAATAGCTGGTTTATCAGCTAATTATTACAACAACGAAGATGTTACAAATGCCGGAGGTGGGGCAACAATAATGAATGTCACATGCAGCGGGACGGTCATGCCCGGCTCATCTACAACTTATTCCTGGGTTGGAGCCGATTTGGGAGACTGGACAGTAGCTGCAAACTGGAGTCCAACCAGAACAATTGCATTCACGAATGATATCCTGCAGTTCAATGAAGGCACTGTAAAGACAATTACAAATGTTCCGACCCAAACCATCGCTCAAATGAGTGTTACCAACAGTACAGCAGTTACCCTTCAGGCAGCGGGGACTATTACCCTGACCATTGCAGGGGGTTCGGGTACGGACCTTTCTGTCGGATCTGGTTCACAACTTAACGTTTCAGGGGCCAACTCAATAACTATGACCTTAAGTGCAACCGCTACGGGAAGTGTTTCGGGAAGTATGACTTTTGCCGGTGGCATTCATAAGTTAACCGCTACCGATGCTTCAGGAATTACTTTTGCAAATGGATCGGCTTTTACAGCTGGAACAAGTTTCAGTGGTAATCCTTTTGGTACAGGAACAGCAAATTCAGTTATATTTCAATCAGGGGCTTCTTTTATTCAAATAGCAGGAAGTAATCCCTTTGCGCTTACAGCTCCTGCATCCATTGTTGTTTTTCAAACAGGAAGTTTATTTAAACTTATGTCGACTGGAACTCCCTCCGTGAGTGGAAGAACTTATGCAAATTTCGAAATGGATATTCCTAATTGTAAGATAACCCTTACCGGAGTTAGTGCTGTTTCTATTGACAACCTTACAGTTACTAACGGAACCCTTAATTTCAATATGACCGGAACGCCCGGCCATTCCATAAAAGGGAATATAGCTGTTGTTGATACACTTATTTTTAATCCTGCCTCTACTGGGACAGTTAACCTTAATGGCACTTCCTTGCAAACCATCTCTGGAACAGGTACGATCAGTTACGGACCCGCATTATTCTCGACCATTGCAATTACTAATACAGCTGGTGTTATATTAAATGCTACAGCTTCTTTGTACAATTTGACTATAAGTTCTGGATCAAGTTTAACTGTTAATGCTGGCAAGGCACTCTCCACTTCTGGGGCCGTTACCACAAACGATGTCCTTACTCTAAAATCCCCGGCCGGCACTGGCCCTACCGGTTCTTTCCTTCCAACAGGAGCAGTTACCGGAAATGTTACCGTTGAACGTTACATACCTCAATATACCTCCAATGCCGATGGTTGGTACTTCCTGTCATCTCCGGTGTCCGGACAGCTTATTAACCCGAACTTTGCTCCTGGCTCTAATGATGATGTATACAGGTGGAATGAAACTGTAACCGACTATCCGTGGATCAATTATAAGGGACTTTCACCTTTTACGACCTTTGAATCCGGAGAAGGATACCTGGTGGCTTATCAGGCCAGTGCCACGAAAACCTTCACCGGTTCAATCAATCCATCAAATATCACCCTCAACAATCAGTCTTTTACCGGAGCCAGTTCATGGAGCGGTTGGCATCTGCTTGGAAATCCCTATTCCTGTGCTGTTAAATGGAATGATGGCAACTGGGGAACCATGAACAATGTCGAGGCAGTGGCGCAAGTTATGAATTCCGGTGGCACCTATACTTCCCGTGTTGCTAACGATCCGATCCCTGCGATGAACGGTTTTATGGTGCATGTAACATCGGGAACCAACTCATTGACTATTCCTTTGGCTGCCCGCACGCATAGTGGGATTGATTGGATGAAGAGCACAGCAAACATCCAGGATAAACTGATGCTGACTGCAGCTTCAACAGAAAACACAACCTATGTGGAAACCATTGTACAATTCAACCAGGAGGCAACCCCGGCATTCGACATGGCCTATGATGGTCATTTCCTGAGCGGGATTGCGGTCGCACCGCAACTATATTCAATCGTCGGCGAGGAGCATCTCTGTGTAAACACGCTGCCCCAGACTGACAATACACGCACGGTACACCTTGGTTTTGTCAAAGGCAGCTCTGTTAATTACACTATGAATGTCACCGGGCTGGAGTCGTTCAATCCGGGCGTCTCTGTTTTTCTCGAAGATACAAAGGCTTCCAAAACCCAGAATTTAAGACAATCTTCCGTATATAGTTTCAGCGCTGCAGAGGGTGATAATGCCAACCGTTTCCTGTTGCATTTCGGCGGATTATTTGGCGTTAATGAATTAAATAAAGACAACGCCATTAAAATCTATAGTTACGACAATACTATTTATATATCCAACAATGGCGGACAACAAGTAAAGGGGAATGTGTTCGTCTACAACCTCATGGGCCAGCTGCTGATGCAGCAGGAGTTGGGTGATAATAAACTGACAACGCTCAATCTCAGCGGGTCAACAGGGTATTACCTGGTGAAGGTTATCACCAGCGAAAATTCATATTCGGCCAAGATATTCCTTCGGTAGGTCAGTGCGGGTAAGAAGCATTAAATAAAAGAAATTCCAAAAAACAAATCATATGAAAAGATTACTGAAATCATTGTTTATCACGTTCGTGTTCGTCAGCCTGATCATGCTGGCCCAGGTAACATTTGCCGATCCTCCAGCTCCTCCTCCGGGTCATGGTTCAAGCGGCGACGGGCAGCCCGTTGGCGCCCCCATTGATGGGGGATTGAGTATTCTGCTTGTCATGGGCGCAGCCTATGGCGGCAAAAAGCTCTACCAGGCGCGGAAAGAGAAGAAAGAAGCTGACGAGCTGATGAGTTGACGAGTTGGTGAGCTGGCGAGTTGGCGAGTTGGCGAATATTGATTTATTTTACTATCTTGCATTGTTAAATATAAATCTGATGCATTATGGCAATAGCTGATGACAATGTAGTGACAAGGGGTTATCGTGGCAGGATCGGGAACCTGATCTTCCGGCGCTGGGGAAAAAAGACAGTAGTTTCTTTGGCCCCCAGCACCGACAATCGCAAATGGAGCAAAACCCAGAAGACAAACCGCTTGCGTTTCCGTAATGCCATGGCGTATTCGCGAAAGGCATTGAATGACCCTGATAAATTGAAGTATTATCGAAAGAAGGCAAAAGGCATGCAGACTATATAGAATGTTGCCGTAGCCGATTACATGAAGAAGCCGCAAATAAATGAGATTGATGTCCACAATTACAAGGGACAGAAGGGCAATACAATACGGGTGATAGCATGGGACAATTACCGGGTAGCCGGAGTAATCGTAAGTATCGTCGATGCCCGGGGGATTGAAGTTGAGAGCGGCATGGCCGTGGAAATGCCAAACAGCAACTGGATCTACAAAGCGATGGAGCAGAACTTCTCCTGGCAGGGCGGACGCATTGTGGTGAGGGTGACAGATTCACCCGGTAATGTGGTGCAAACCTTTCATGTGTTATAGGGCCGTTTGACGTCCTTTATAAGTACCTATAACCTATTCTTTTCTACCGTTGTTTCAATTCAGACCTGGGTGGCCTGTACACCGCCATTGCCATACCGCTGAAAATCATCTGATAAACCTGCCTATTTCCCAATCCGGATTGCCAAAAAAGTCACTTCCGGGTTCGGATTATCCATGTAAAGAGGAGTATTGGTGATACCTGAATGGAAGTTGAATAGATTGTCGCAGAAAAGGCGCAAGAAGGGCGGAAAAAGCAGCATGAAAATTTATAAGTCGACCCCTGCCTTTCGGTTGGCGAGCTGATGAGCTGATGAGCTGGTGAGCTGGTGAGTTGGCGAGTTCTTCCTTTGGGAAATATTTCGGAGATTCCGGCAGATGTTCCAGGATCGTATCGAAAACGAGCATTGCATGGAAACAGTGAAGCGCCAGGATTTGACTGTCTGTTAAGTGGTTGATTTTCATTGAATTGAATTCGATGTATTAAAACCGTGCAATTGCTCGGTTTTAACATTATTTATTCACATAGAAAAATCCTTTTTCCTCATTTAGGAAAACTATTTTCATCTTTAATTAATTTATAATGTGATGAATATCAAACTAATAAAAGGACATTCATTTTCTTAACCCTTCTTCAATCTTTTTAGGCATGGCCTTTGAGTACGTTGTTGGCAGGCCAAAGAATCTTGATGGTCATCAAAACACAAAAAGGGTATGAAAAATTTCACGAATCGTCTGATCATTGTTGTTCTTTTCTTTTCCGTTACAATTTTCCTTCCGGCCCAGGTAACTGTAGTTGGTCACATCACGGCAGAAGTCGTTCCTTCACTTACGGCAACAGAAACAGCACAGTTGAGTTTTGGTCAATTCTCTCCTGA
>JADGPR010000023.1 GCA_017882335.1 Bacteroidales bacterium
GGGAAGTCCGTTGAAGTATTCAGGATATTCAGGGTTCAATGCATTGTTGTCAGGTGCAAGACATATCAACAAAGGCTGGGACTTACAGGGATTTGCAACCTTCTTCTGGTCTTCAACCTTAAGAAGTGATAATAAGGCCTGGGCACACGGGATGAATGATGCGGATCCGAGTGTGTCGGTCTATCCATCCTCTCGTGCTAATGCTTTCTCGGTTCGTTGTTTGAAGGACTAGCGGACAAGCGGACAGGTTTGACAAGCGGACAAGGTTATCAAACGTAATTTCGCAATTTCGCTATTTGTCATTGCGAGGCACGAAGTGCCGAAGTAATCGCCTTATTTACCGCTACTATTTTTGTCATTGCGAGGAGCGCAGCGACGAAGCAACCCCCATAATTAGTTGGCGAGTTGGCGAGCTGGTGAGTTTCTTTCTGCGAAAATCAGCGTTTCATCTGCGAAAATCTGCGAGAAACCATTGTCCGAATATTTCTTTAACCGCAAAGTCCGCAAAGATTCTACGCAAAGTCCGCAAAGATTCTACGCAAAGTCCGCAAAGAAAAGATAAATCGAAAATTCCCTATTCCCTACTGCCTATTGCCTTATTTTTTAACCACTCAGTAACACAAAGGAAATCATCTTTGCCCAGTCAACAGATTTCTATTTCCCTGCTGAGATAGCATAGTAAGGTGGGTATTCTATTTCATCCAGCCAGCTGACTTTATCACTTTTTGCAATTTCCTCCTTAAGAAAATTTATTCTGAATCCTGATTCCTGCAGCATCTTGCGATAATCTTCAATTGACCAGAAATAATCATGGAGTAAGATGGGAGGATCCGATTTAATGATGGCAATAACCGGATGTCCGGAAACAAGGTCTTCGCATTTTTCAAGTTTAAATGAGATAAAGTCCTTTCCGTTGGATTTGTCCCAGTTGGAGTTCATAAAAACGAACAAGCCCTCTTTTTTTAAAACCCGGTAGATTTGATCAAGGATCATAGAAATTTCCCGGAGGGAAGGAACCGTACACAGGACAAAATTCGAAACCACGAAATCAAACATATTATCGGGTATAAAATCAAGTCCCCCGCTGGAAATTGGAAAATAAGCAATCTTGTCAGAACTGTTACTTTTCGCGACTTCGATCATGTTTTCAGAAACATCCAACCCCGTTACAGATGCTCCTTTCGACTGAAGAAACCGGCTGAAAGTCCCTGTGCCGCAACCATAGTCCAGAACAGATTTCCCGGTGATATCACCCAGCAAATCTGTTACGACCGGATATCCAAGGCCCCAGAGGGTAATGGCATTCTGTTCAAATTCATTATAATTATTTGCAATTTTATCATAATTATCCATCGTCAAATCGGATTAAATTAAAATTGTTCTCGCAGATTTCCGCAGATTAAACGCTGATTCACGCAGAAGGACCTTTGACTGTACGTCTCCTGTCGTGTCATCTAACAAAGATAATCTCATCTGCGAAAATTTGCGATAAATCTGCGATCATCTGCGAGAAAAATACAATTGGTAATCAGGTCAGCAAGGTTATCAAACATTATTTCAGGAACTTTTATACCTTTGTTTGACAACAAGTGTTAAAAAGTTTCTTTCTTTTCCTGCTTTCCATAAAACAGGAACGAATAACAATCTGAATGAACGTAAAATCCACCGATTTAATTTCTTTGTTCGCCAATGCTATCCGGGATAACTGGGACTTCAGGGCGCTTTCCGATTTCGGCGGGAGCAGTTTCACCTACCGAGAAGTAGGGGAAAAGGTCCTAAGGATTCATGCATTGTTCGTGAAATCAGGAATCCGCAAAGGAGATAAGATTGCACTGTTTGGAAAGAATTCATCCAACTGGGGCATCATCTACATCTCCACCATCACTTATGGCGCAGTGATTGTGCCGATTCTCCCGGATTTTAAACCGGCTGATGTTCACCAAATCGTAAAGCATTCCGATTCCATTCTCCTTTTTGCTGAAGATTCCCTTTTCAGTGGCTTGGATCCAAAAGCCATGCCCCAGGTTCGGAAGATATTAAAAATACAGGATCTGTTGTGTCTTTATGAACGCGGAATTATTCCTGCAGAAGAAAACACTTCAGCATCAGTAACAGAATCCCTTGAAAATATTACTCCCGGGATGATCAGCTTCGGGCCTTCAGATGGAGAAGACATAGCCGTGATCAGTTACACCTCCGGAACTACGGGCTTCTCAAAAGGAGTTGTGATACAACACAAGAGTCTTCTGGGCAACATCCTTTATGCACACCGGAATATGCCTTTAAATCCTAAAGACAAGATCCTTTCATTTCTTCCTTTGGCTCATACCTATGGATGTGCGTTCGAATTTCTCTTCCCATTTACCCTCGGATGCGATATCACTTTCCTGACCAAGACCCCTTCTCCCAAGATCATCATGCAGGCCTTCCAGGAAATAAGACCGGCGCTCATACTCTCCGTGCCACTGGTGATTGAAAAGATCTACAAATCTCAGCTGATTCCAGCTCTACGCAAACCAACGGTTAAAATCCTGTCGCATACACCCTTGTTAAATCAACTGATATACCGTAAGATCCGAAAAAAAATGGTGGATGTGTTCGGGGGAAACTTCCGGGAACTAGTCATAGGTGGTGCTCCGTTCAACAAACAGGCAGAAAGTTTTTTCCGTAAGATCAATTTCCCTTTTACTGTCGGATATGGGATGACCGAATGCGGCCCACTGATCTCCTATGCATCCTGGAAAACAACAGAACTTGGTGCTTCAGGACGGGTGGTGGATGAACTGGAGGTCCGGATCGATTCACCGGAACCCACCAAAACAGCAGGCGAGATCCTCGTAAAGGGGAATCACGTGATGCTGGGATACTATAAAAACGAAGAGGCAACCCGGGCTGTCCTGGATGAAAACGGATGGCTCCATACCGGCGACCTGGGTGTGATCGATTCAAAAGGAAACATTTATATCAAAGGCCGGAGCAAGAGCATGATCTTGGGCCCTTCGGGTAAAAACATATATCCCGAAGAAATCGAATCCATTCTGAACAACCGGTTCCTCGTCATGGAATCTTTGATAATAGAACGTGAACAGTTGCTGACGGCAGTGATTTACCCTGATGCTGATGCTATGGAAAAAGCAGGAGTTACAAGAGAAAAACTACCTGAGATATTCAAAGGCTATCTGCACGACCTGAATCACCGTTTGCCAAAATACATGTTTGTTTCAGGTTTTGAAATTACGGAATCAGAATTCGAGAAAACGCCGAAGAGAAGTATCAAGCGGTTTTTATACCAGTAATTAATCAATAGGTCATAGCGTTACTCCTTTGGAAAATATCCTGATCATCCTTCCGGTTATCCTGTCATTTGTGATCCTTGTCGTTCCCTCGCGGGGAAGGTATTATTCCACACTTTTTATTTCACTGGGTATTGTGCTGATCACTTCTGTTCCGGCAGTGAGCGTCATCTTCAGCAAGGGAGTTGTTCCTGAGATCCTGCATCTTATTACAGGGTTGGGCTCCATCACGCTTACGATAGACGGGCTCAGCGCCTTTTTCATCCTGGTAACCAATTTTACGGTGCTGACCGGTTTGCTTTATTCCAAAGGTTATCTTTCCACCTACAGCGATTTGAAAAGCCCGGCCCAATTATCCCTCCATAATTTCAGCTATACCTGGCTTCACCTGTCGATGCTGGGAGTGCTGATGCTGCGCGATGGCCTTCCGTTCCTCATCGCCTGGGAACTGATGGCGGTATCCTCCTTCATGCTGATCCTGTTTGAAGCGGAGAAGCGGGCCACCCTGAAAACAGCCGTAAATTATCTTATCCAGATGCACATCGGCCTTGTTTTGCTGGTGATCGCGTTTCTTCTATGTGAAGCCGATACCGGCAGCATGAGTTTTGATGCCTTGAAGATCTATTTTTCACACCATCCGAACACTGGACTTTTCCTGTTGTTTTTTGGCGGGTTTGCCATCAAGGCCGGGTTCATCCCGTTTCATACATGGCTCCCGGAGGCACATCCTGCTGCGCCTTCCCATGTCTCGGGCGTGATGTCGGGCGTGATGATCAAAATGGGAATCTACGGGATCGTCAGGGTGTTGACCAATGTTCAGTCTGATCTTGTCACCATCGGGCTGATTGTACTGGCCATTTCAGCGATTTCGGGGATTCTGGGTGTGATGATGGCTATTGTACAACATGATTTAAAAAAGCTTCTTGCCTATCACAGCATTGAGAACATCGGCATCATCGGCATCGGGATCGGGCTGGGGGCGATCGGATTGGGGATCCATAACCCATTGCTTGCCATGCTGGGATTTGGAGGCGGATTGCTCCATGTATTGAACCATTCCCTATTCAAATCCCTGCTTTTTTTCAGTGCGGGATCCGTTTATCAGGCCTGTCATACGAGGAATATCGAACAACTTGGAGGTGTGATACACAAAATGCCGGTCACGGCCGGGCTTTTTCTTACCGGTTCCATGGCCATTTGCGGATTGCCGCCATTGAACGGTTTTATCTCTGAGATCCTGATCTACCTTGGACTTTTCAGGGGATTGTCAGCCGGATCGGTTTACCAATCGATTTATATGTTGATGGCAATCATCTCGCTGGCACTGATAGGGGGACTGGCCATTTATTGTTTCACCAAAGCATTCGGAGTGGTTTTCCTGGGAACCCCCAGATCGGAATCTCATACAGCAACATCCGAAGCTGATACGGGCATGCTTTTTCCTCAATTCCTGATCGGGGCGCTGATGCTTCTGATTGGACTATTTCCTCTTCTCTTCCTGCAACCTCTCACCAGTCTTATTTTGGTACAGTTTCAGATCAGCATAGATCCGGCATGGTTGTCCATAACCGATAGCCTTTCACTTATAGGAAGAATCGGATGTGTATTGATCGGGATGGTACTTCTTCTGTTTTTTATCCGTTACCGGGTACTGAAGACAAGAAATGTCCGCCAGGGTCCGACCTGGGGTTGCGGTTATACCGCCGGAAATGCCCGGCAGCAATATACAGGGACTTCTTTTGCGGATGCGGTGGCGGGCCTGGCTGAACCCATCCTCAAAACACAAAAAAAAGAGCAACCGATTTCCGAAGAAGAGATCTTTCCTGCTGAAAGAAGTTTTGCAACGCATCCGGCAGATATATTCCGGCTGGGGTTGAATCGACTGGTTGATTTCCTAATGCTGATACTGAAAAAGCTGGCACGGTTACAAACCGGGAATATCCAGCACTACATCCTTTATGCCTTCATTTTTATGATTTTAATCTTTGTCCTTTTATACCTGAAGATATTATGATCGCATTGCTGCTGGCCATCATTACTGCCCTCTTTTTCCCCGGGATCATCGTCCGGGTGAAAAGCATCGTAAGCGGGCGGAAAGGGCCGGGCATCCTTCAGCCATGGAAAAACATTTTCGTCCTGTTGAGAAAAGGCAGTGTTTTCAGCACAACCACGAGCTATATTTTCCAGATCGCCCCGGTCATATACCTTGCAACCCTGATTTGTGCCATTATCCTTTTGCCTTTCCCGGGGATGCCTTCCGGATTCAGGTTCGGGGCCGATTTTGTGTTGCTTGCATACCTGCTGGCCATTGGCAAGTTTTTCTTTATCATCGGTGCGATGGATACCGGCAGCAGTTTTGAAGGCATGGGGGCAAACCGCGAAGCACTCTATTCAATGCTGGCCGAACCGGCATTCTTCATCCTATTTGGAACCCTGGCGCTGCTTACCGGACATCTTTCCATGCAATCCATCTTTGAGCATTTCCACTTTTCCGGCTATAATACATTGATTGCCGGAATGATCGCGGTGTATGTCCTGATTCAGATCGCCATGATAGAAAACAGCCGCATGCCGGTGGATGATCCGAAAACGCACCTGGAGCTGACCATGATTCATGAGGTAATGATTTTGGATCACAGCGGTTTCGACCTTGCCCTGATCCAGATCGGAACAAACCTGAAATTTGCCCTGTATGGGATCCTGATCGCGAACATTCTTATCCCGGTTTCCTGGTCCCTCCCTTACAGGATAGGATTGTTTTTCGGGATCCAGGCAGCTTTTGCCGCATCGATCGGGTTGATGGAATCGTTCCGTGCACGAAAAAAAATGATGAAAAATCCACAGTTCATTGTAACGCTGAGTTCCATTGCATTGGTCGGTTTCATCCTTTCACTTTTAATGATGTATCAATTGATCCGATAGAATGAATGTCCTGCTGGTCATAATGTTTGCAATCACCCTGATTTACCTCAGTATCACCGAGCGTTTCAGGACCTATGCAACCCTGGTCGGGTTGCAGGGCCTTTTGCTTTTTGCCCTGTCATTCCTCGAACTGGAGACGATCACCCTGGGGACCTTACTGTTTGTTGCCATTGAAACCCTGGTATTCAAAGTGATCGTTGTACCTTTCCTCCTGATCCGTATCATCCGGAAGACGGGGGTTGAACGGGTTCACGAGAAAACACTTCCTGGATTTTATTCCATCCTCTTCGTCTCGGCCGGGTTGCTTCTAAGTATCATCGTTTCTTTTTCAATGAATACCACCCCGGTGAACATGATCTACTTCATCGTTTCATTCTTTGCAGTTTACACCGGCCTTTTCATGATCATCTCCCACAAAAAAATCTTTGTACACCTCATCGGTTTCCTGGTGATCGAGAATGCTGTATTATTACTCTCGCTTGCCATCGGCAGCCAGATCCCGATGTTGATTAATATGGGGATCCTGCTGGATATCTTCGTCAGCGTGCTGATCCTGGGAATCTTTGTGATGCGCCTGAAACAACATACCCACGAACTAACCATGCTGAAAGATGAATAGTGCCGGCATATTGATTCTTTTTTTCGTGCTTTCCTTTCTTGCCGGGTCGATGGTAATGCTGTTCAGGAACAAGTCACTTATAAAAGCAATTACTATCCTTTTCGTTGCCGTGCACGTGGGATTCACCTTATTCTGCTGGTATCACCTGGACGAAACCACACTGGGTTATTTTACTTTTGACAAGATCGGTGTATTGCTGCTGAGCATACTTTCTATCCTCACGATAACCACTGTTTATCATGGTTTCATCTATGTGAAAGAAGCTTCCCCCAAGAATTTTGCGATCTATCATACGGCGCTGATTGCCCTGGTCACCGCCATGTCGGGCGCCTATCTTGCCAACGGGATGACCATCGTCTGGATCTTTGTGGAAGCTACCACCCTGGCCGTGGCAGCCCTGATCTACCACGACCGCACGGCCCTTGCGCTGGAAGCTACCTGGAAATATGTTTTTGTTTGCTCGGTCGGGATCGCCCTGGCCTATATCGGGATCCTCTTCCTCGGGTTTACCGTGGGCGATGCCCGCCTGCTTCACCTTTCCTTTGCCTCAGTCTCTGAGATCGCCCGGCTGGCCGATCCCTTGTATCTTAAGATTGCTTTTGTTTTCGTTTTGGTCGGGTACAGCACAAAGATGGGTTTGTTTCCCATGCACACAGTGACCGTGGATGCACATACCGTGGCTCCTCCGCCGATCAGCGCATTCATTTCTACTACCCTGATGAACGTCGGGTTCCTGGCGATCTTCCGGGTTTACGCCCTGTTCTCGGCCACCTCCATTCTTCCGTTCATGAATCATGTTCTTATTTTATCAGGAATGCTCTCCCTGCTGGTTTCTTCGGGGTATATGCTAAAAGCAAAACATAACAAACGGATGCTGGCCTACTCCAGCATGGAGAACATGGGAATCGTGGCCATTGCCCTGGGCATAGGCGGAATCGGTTATTATGCAGCCATCCTTCATATCGTTTTGCATTCCTTCACAAAAGCCGGTCTTTTTTACCAGGTCGGGCAGTCGTATAAGGTGATGGGAACCTACCAGTTGGATGAATCAGGCAACTATATGAACCTTTACCCTGCCGGGGCAACGGTATTACTGTTAGGCCTACTCTGCATCACAGCTATTCCTCCCTCGGGGATGTTCATCTCGGAAATCCTGGTATTAAAGGCCATGGTAGCCCGGGGAGATTACATTTTCCTTGTATTGACTGCTGCAATGCTCTGTTTTGTAATGTATGCGCTGCTGACAAGGGTTTTGCACATCGTTTATTCGCAACCAAGAGGAATGAAAAGCGAACTGCATGAACAGGTGAATCCCTGGCAAACGGTTTCCCAGTTCATCCTTTTTGGGATGGTCATATTTATCTGTTTTGTTCAACCTTCTTCTTTCAGAGAACTGATCGAAGGAATTGTGGGAGGATTACCGAAATAAGATGAAACACGAAAAATTTATCGAGTTAAAAGGACAACCAGGAATAGTGAAGATGAATGCAATACCTATTCTTCACTATGCCGGTTTTTGTGTTCTCATTTCCGAGTTGCTGCGCGAAGAATCGAACCATTGCCTTAACTATTTCGTTGTTCCGCTTCCCGGGAAGTACAAATTCATTTGTTGCATCGGCTCTGATACAAAAAAATCGATTTTTATTTTTTCGCATGAACAGGATAAAAATGAAACCATTAGTTTGCCTTCCCTCACCCGGATGCATTTTCCGTTCCATATCTTTGAGCGGGAGATCCATGAGCATTATGGATTTTACTTTCCGGATCATCCCTGGCTGAAACCATTGCGATATAACTTCAATCGTCACAACCGGGATAAAATCATGAATAATTTCCCATTTTATTCAATCGATGGAGAAGAGTTACATGAAGTCGATGTAGGGCCGATCCATGCCGGCATCATTGAACCCGGGCATTTCCGGTTCATCTGCAACGGGGAAAAAGTACTGCACCTCGAAATCCAGCTGGGATACCAGCACCGTGGGGTCGAGGACTTATTTATGAAAAATGAAAGTGGGCTGAAAAATGCGCTCCTGGCAGAAACCATTGCCGGAGACACCGCAATAGGCCATTCAGTTTGTCATGTGGGGTTGATGGAAGCGCTCGGAGGGCTGATTATATCTGACACCATCTCTTTGGAACGCACCATCGCCCTGGAAATGGAACGGATCGCAATTCACATCGGGGACACAGCTGCACTTTGCACCGACATTGCCTATCAGTTCGGACAGGTTGTTAATGAAGCCCTGCGCACTATCGTGATCAATACTATGCAATTCTGGTGCGGTAACCGTTTCGGGAAGGGATTGATCCGTACAGGAGGAACCCATTATCCTTTGACACCTCCAGTTGCCGCAGAGATCCGGAAAAATCTGAAAGAAATAAAAGAGAGATACCAACAAATTACAGGACGCATTTTCTCAATGTCCAGTGTCTTAAGCCGGTTTGAAGGGACAGGAAAGGTCACCTTACGCCAGTCATCCCTGATCGGGGCTGTTGGGATGGCAGCAAGAAGTTCTGGTTTGAAAAGGGATATCCGCTGGTCGCATCCCTCACTTGCTTACGGCCAATTGAATTACGATCCTGTAGTTATTTCCCGGGGAGATGTTTGGGCAAGGGCCATGATGAGAACGCTGGAAGTTGAAAAATCGATTGAAATGGTTTTTCATCTGCTGGATCTCCGGGAAGGGAAAAGTGAAAATAGAAATCCCTTGTATGACTTTGAGCTTGAACCGGATGCATTTGCAATTTCCCTTATCGAAGGATGGAGAGGGGAGATCTGTCATACCGCAGTTACGGATGAAAAAGGGAAGATCATGCATTATAAAGTGAAAGATCCATCCTTGCACAACTGGATGGCGCTTGCACTTGCAATGAGGGGCCGGGAAATTTCGGAGTTCCCGTTGTACAACAAAAGTTATAATTTGTCTTATTGCGGGAATGATTTGTAGTTCGGATGTCGGATGTCGGAGGTCCGAAGTCAGAGATCAGAATTCTGACCTCCGACCTCTGATCTCAGACCTCAGAATAGTAGAACAAAAAACTATAGTAGATGCTCTTCGCTGAATTCAGAATATACAGCCGCCATGGCAGGCAATCGGTCCCGGATCTTCGGTCGGTCGAGTTGACACCGTTATTCCGTGGACGCCCGGTGATCTCCGGCGAGATTACTCCGGAAGAAACCGCGAAAGTCGTAAAGCTTTGCCCTACCGGTGCAATATCTGCTTCCCCCTGCAGCATCGATCTTGGCAAATGTGTTTTTTGCAAGGAATGCCAGTTTATCTTGCCGGGGAAAATCACTTTCACCAATGATTATAAGATAGCGGCAAATTCAAGGGAAGCCTTGATCATCCAGGCAGGACAGGACAAACCTGTAGTGCTGAACCCAGAGAAGACCCGGAAGGAAATCCGTTCCTTTTTCAAACACGCGCTGAAATTAAGGCAGGTTTCAGCAGGTGGTGATAATTCCTGCGAAATGGAGCTGAATGCAGCCGGCAATGTGAATTTCGACATGGGGCGATACGGGATCGAGTTTGTAGCATCTCCCCGACATGCCGACGGGATCGTCATCACGGGCCCGGTTTCAGAGAATATAGCGGAGGCATTGCAGATTTGTTACGATGCAGTTCCCGATCCCAAGATTGTGATCCTGATGGGTACCGACGCAATCAGTGGAGGTATTTTTGCCGGGAGTCCGGCCCTCGACCGCAGTTTCCTTGAAAAATATCCCATCGATCTTTATGTTCCCGGAAACCCACCGCATCCGCTGACTTTCATCAACGGAGTGCTGGATTTAGTCGGAAGGATGTGACAAGGTTGGATTTGCCTTAACTTTGCATGAAAATTGAAACTGGTGTCAACTGTTAAAGAAATATACCCGGTAGAGGGAATGTCATGTGCATCCTGCGCCCTGAGCATACAAACGATGCTTTCTGCCCAGGATGGCGTAAAGTCGGCAGTGGTGAACCTTGCCATGGAACAGGTTGTGGTGGAATATGAACCTCAACTCATCGATCCTGCCCGCATGGGAAAAGTTGTCGATGGGATCGGTTTCAAACTTATTACCGACAAATCTGTTAGTGCCGGCGACCAGGAGCATACACAAAACCGGCGGTTAAATCGACTGAAATACAATACCCTCATGTCGGTTGCATTTTCTATCCCGGTGGTCTTGATCTCGATGGTTTTTCACAACATTCCATACTCCCACTGGATCATGCTTGTACTGGCAGTCCCTGTGCTTGCTATCTTCGGAAGGGAGTTTTTTATCATTGCCTGGAAAAGGGCGATGCATTTTTCTTCAAACATGGACACGTTGGTCGCACTGGGAACGGGAACGGCTTTCATCTACAGTACGTTCAATACGGTTTTCCCGGAATTCCTGCGGTCGAGGGGTTTCGAACCCCATGTCTATTTTGAAGCTGCCGTGGTGATCATCTCGTTCATCCTCCTGGGAAGATATTTTGAAGAAAGAGCAAAACAACGGACTTCCGGGGCCATCCGTAAGTTGATGGGGCTAGGTGTAAAGACGGCAAGGGTGATCAGGAATGGCGTTGAAAAAGAAATGCTGATTTCGAAAATCATTGTGAGCGACATCCTGGTGATCCGACCAGGAGAAAAGATTCCCACCGACGGGAAAGTGACCGAAGGAGAATCATTCATCGACGAAAGCATGATCACAGGCGAATCGGTACCTGTGCAAAAGAAGGCCGGTGATTTTGTGATTGGCGCAACCATCAACCAAACCGGCAGCCTGAAAATCTCGGCCGAAAAAGTGGGTAGTGAAACCATGCTGGCACAGATCATAAAACTTGTTCAGGAAGCGCAGGGAAGCAGGGCGCCGGTACAAAAGCTGGTGGACAAGGTTGCTGCTGTTTTTGTCCCGGTCGTAATAGGGATAGCCATCCTCACCTTTATCGCCTGGTCGATCTGGCATCCCGCATCCGGAAGCCCCATCGCACTCATTTGTGCCATCACCGTTTTGGTCATTGCCTGCCCTTGTGCCCTGGGGCTTGCCACACCAACGGCCCTGATGGTGGGTCTTGGAAAAGCCGCCGAACATGGTATCTTGATACGGGATGCGGAAAGCCTGGAAACCGCCTGCAACATCGATACAATTGTGCTTGACAAAACGGGGACCATAACAGTTGGAAAACCCATGGTAGCTGAGATCGTATGGGAAGAAAACAGTTCTGATCAATCTATGGTCGAAGATGCAATTGTATCCATTGAATCACGGTCGGAACATCCGTTTGCGGCAGCACTGGTCAACCACCTGAAGAAACCTGACTTCATTCCACTTGAAATTGTCGGCTTTGAAAGCACAACAGGGAAAGGCGTTTCTGCCTTTGTCGGGAGCGACGTCTACCATATCGGAAGCAAAAGTTATATCCTCGAAAACGCCGGGCAGTTCTCAAAAACTTTCCTGGAAAAAGATGCTGAGTTACGAAGACAGGCACAGTCGCTGATCTATGTGACCAAAAACCGGAAAGTTGTTGCTCTTTTTTCGGTGACCGATACGATAAAACCTTCCTCGGCAGCGGCAGTAGCTGAATTAAAGAACATGGGCATCGAAGTGCATATGCTGAGCGGGGATACGGTTGCCATCACCTCACACATGGCGACCAAGGCAGGGATCGATCACTTTAAAGGCGAGGTCACGCCCGGAGGAAAATCAGATTATGTAAGACAGTTGAAAGAAAAGGGACGGCATGTTGCCATGGTGGGTGATGGAATCAACGATTCGCCGGCACTGGCGCTGGCTGATATCGGCATTGCATTGGGAACCGGCACCGACATCGCCATGGAAAGCGCCCAAATCACCCTGATCGGGGGCGACCTTGAAAAGATCATATCCACAATCAAGCTTTCCAGGAAAACCGTTAAAACCATCCACCAGAACCTATTCTGGGCTTTCTTTTACAACGTCATCAGTATCCCTGTGGCAGCCGGTATTCTTTACCCGTTTACAGGATTTCTGCTCAATCCGATGATCGCAGGAGCCGGGATGGCGCTCAGTTCCGTTTCCGTTGTCACCAATAGCCTGCGACTGAAACGGGTAAAAATATAAAAAGAGGTCAGAGAACGGAAGTCGGAGGATGGAAGATGGAGAATCGAGGGTGGAGGTCTTTCCCGCAGGGAATAAAAAGCAATATATCCATAAAGATTTGCAAGAAACAGAAAATATGAGAAAGACATTTCCGCATTCAATCTGTATTCTGCTAATCCTTTTCTTTTCCGGGTGTTCGGTACTGAAAATAGAACGTCCTCCCGAATCCTACGATGAAATTAAAGTACAGCTACCGGTTTCCTACCTCAGCATCCCGTTTGAAGCAGATCTGAAAAAAATGGAACGGCTGGTTAACCAGCAGTTCGGCGGTCTGATTTATGCAGATACCAGTTTCGACGACAATGATAACGACAACCTTATGGTCAAGGCATGGAAGATGGCGGATATCAAGCTGTCCATAGAAGGGAACCAGGTCTTTTATCAGGTACCCCTGAGTGTCTGGATCAAGAAAAAGTTTGTCATTGGGGCCTTCGGAATCGGCGTTTCCGATACCCGGGAAGTTACCGGCAGTGTGATTCTGAAATTCCGCACCCGGATAACGATCCAGAATGACTGGTCCATTTCGGCCATCACCTTTTCCGACGGTTATGAATGGGTGACCACTCCCATGCTCCAGCTAGTTGGAGGTATCAGCATCCCGTTGCCCTTTATCTCCGACCTCCTCCTGGAGGCAAACCAGAAGGATATCAATACCCAGATCGATAAGGCATTCCAGTCCTCCTTCGACCTGAAATCCTATTTTACTCCGATATGGAATACTATCCAGGTGCCTATAAAACTTTCAGATGAATATCCCTTGTGGGTGAAGATCACTCCGATGGAGATCAGTACGGTTCCTTTACAGGGTTCATCAAACATGATCAGTTATACGATCGGGATCAAGGCATATACCGAACTCTTCTATGGTGATGAACCCGCTTACAAAGTCAACAAAAACCTTCCCGACCTGAAAATCACCAGTCGTCTCGACAACGATTTCAACATCAGCCTTGGCCTCGACGTTCCCTTTATACATATTAATGAGATTGCAAATAAACAAATGGTTGGCTTTCAATACCGCCAGGGAAAAAACCTCATTGAAGTTAAAGAAGTTTTCCTTTTCGGAAGCGGCGGCAAAATCGTGGTTGCATTGAATATAGCGGGTACCATCAAGGGAACCATTTACCTTTCAGGGAAACCATATTATGACAGGGAAACATCATCGCTGAGGGTAAAAGAGCTGGATTTTGATATCCGCACAAAAAATGTCCTGATCAGGTCGGCTTCCTGGATTTTCCACCAAAACCTCCTGCAAACCCTCGAACAGCAGTTGTCATTCCCCATCGGCGACCAGCTTCAGTCAGCACGGACCCAGCTTCAATCTTATCTTGATGGGAATAAAAAGGTTCAGTATTTTGGAATATCGGGAACGATTGACAAACCGGAAATCGGCGACATCCTGATTACCAGGCAATCGGTAAAAGCCATGATCATCTTCATTGGGAAGATCAGGATTACGTTGGATACTGAATAAAATTACGAATTAGGGATTACGAATGAATTTTTTGATTTACAATTTTGTGTTTTCTTAGCAAACTTAGAATCTTTGCGGTGAACAAAACATTCGTAAAAGAGTTTCTCGCAGATTTTCGCAGACAAAACCCGCAGATTTCCGCAGAATTAAAACTCACAAGTTCACCAACATCCCTCACCCACACAACCAGCATCCAGCATCTAGCATCCAGTATCCGATTCGCCGCCTGTCCGCTTAATTTATTATTTTTGCCTGAATCAATTTAATTTCCAGGCTATGTCCAGCGACACCCTTTCCTCTTCCGCAAATAGTGCTAAATTCAATTATATCATCTCTCTTACGATCATCGGGAGTTTGTTTTTCATATTTGGTTTTGTAACCTGGCTGAACGGTATCCTGATTCCCTACCTGAAGATTGCCTGCGAACTGACCAATTTCCAGGCATTGTTTGTTGCCTTTGCCTTTTATATCTCCTATACCGTGATGGCTTTACCCTCCTCATGGGTATTGAAAAAGACCGGCTTCAAGAACGGGATGATGGCCGGTTTATGGGTAATGGCCATTGGTACGCTGATCTTTGTCCCGGCTGCCATGACTCGCACTTTTGGACTTTTTCTTACGGGTTTGTTCGTGATGGGTACAGGTCTGGCCATTCTTCAAACGGCCTCCAATCCTTATATCACGATCATCGGGAAACGGGAAACAGCAGCCCGACGCATCAGCATCATGGGCATCTGCAACAAACTGGCCGGCGCCATTGCTCCATTGATCCTGGCTTATTTTATCCTGCATGATGGCGACGTTTTTATTACCAATCTGAAATCAATGGATCCTGATGCAAAAATGATTGCTCTCAACGGGCTTGCTTACCGCGTGATTGCTCCTTACCTGGTAATGACCGTGGTTTTATTTCTGCTCGGATTGATGATCCGGTTTTCGCCCCTGCCTGAAATAGATTCTGAACCCGAAGAAAATCCAGACAACCTGGCAGCATCAAATAAAAAAAGCATCTTTGCTTTCCCTCACCTTATCCTCGGTGCCATTGCCTTATTCTTTTATGTGGGAGCAGAAGTGATGGCGGGTGATACCATCATCCGTTACGGCATCTCCAAAGGCATTGCCATTTCTACAGCCAAAGCATTTACCACCTATACGCTCATTGCAATGGTGGTGGGTTATATCCTTGGAATTGCACTAATCCCTAAGGTCATCTCCCAGCGAATCGCACTCCTTATTTCTGCAGTCCTTGGAATTTTTCTGACGGTAGGAGTACTTTTTGCAGATTGGAATACCAGCGTCATGTTCGTTGCAATTCTTGGTTTTGCAAATGCCATCGTTTGGCCGGCCATCTGGCCACTGGCCATCCATGATCTGGGGAAATTCATTAAAACCGGATCTGCCGTGCTTATCATGGCCATCGCTGGTGGCGCATTGCTGCCCCTCGCATGGGGATGGTGGTCGGATCATTTTAATTCACAACAGGCTTACTGGATACTCTTCCCGTGTTACCTGGTGATCCTGCTCTATGCTTCGTGGTGGTATAAACTGCGGTCATGGAAATAACAAACACTTTCAATACTCAAGAAATGAAACCCACCTTATTGATCCTTGCAGCCGGTATCGGCAGCCGGTATGGCAGCCTGAAACAACTCGACCGGATCGGCCCCTCGGGTGAAACGATCATCGATTATTCCATTTACGATGCTATCCGGGCGGGCTTCGGCAAGGTGGTATTCGTGATCAAGGAAAACATTGCAAAAGAATTCAGTGAAGTCTTTGTTGAAAAGCTCAATGGGAAGATTGAAGTGGAAACTGCCTTCCAGGAGATCCACAAGGTACCGGAAGGCATACAGTATTCTGAGGAACGCCAGAAACCCTGGGGTACGGGCCATGCCGTTTTAATGGCTGCAGAGAAGATCCATGAACCTTTTGCCGTGATCAATGCCGATGATTTTTATGGACGCGGAGCTTATCAGTCACTTGCCGATTTTTATAAGGAATGGACACCTCAAAAGGGAAACACTTACTGTATGGTAGGCTATGAATTGGGAAAAACCCTGTCGGAACATGGCAGTGTTTCGAGGGGCGTTTGCAAAGCAGATGGATGTGCTTTCCTGCTGGAGGTGACGGAACGGACCAAAATCGAACGGAATCCTGCAGGAATAGAGTACCTCGACGAAACCGGTAAATCCTTTTACCTGGATAAACGAACCACGGTATCGATGAACTTCTGGGGATTCACCCCATCATTCTTCAATTTCCTGGAAACAGGATTCCTGGAATTCTTAAAAAACAATGTCAATTCCCCTAAAGCAGAGTTTTATATTCCGGGGTTGGTCAATGACCTGCTAAAACGAAAAGAGGCTTCGGTCAGAATCCTGCCTTGCAGCGATCAATGGTTTGGGATGACTTACCGGGAAGACCGCGAACTTGTTGTTTCAAAGATCGGAGAACTCGTGAAAGCAGGTATTTATCCGGTTGACCTGTGGAAATAATTCCAGAGAGGTTCAATAATATGAGGAATTGAACCGTTTATTAAAAAAATGCCATAAATTTGTTCATTCATAAAAATTCGATCATGAAGGCAGTCTATTCAAAAACCTTTTCGGTTCCGGTAACCGGGATTCTCTTATTCATACTGGCTTTTCTGCTTATACAGCCGGCTGCACAATCCCAGGTAGTGAACGAAACCGCAAAAAAGAAGGTCAGTATCGGTTTTGGTCTCTTTACCGATATCATGCAAAAAGTCCCGTCAGGGGTAAAGACCCGTACCATCAACCAGGGAGTCAAAGTATTTGTCCTTTACAATTTGCCTTTCGGGAAGAGTCCTTTCGGCTTCTCCATCGGGCTTGGCTTGAGTGCTCATAATATTTACGGGAATTTCCTTGTAAATAAAACAGGAGATACAACAAAACTGGTGAAGATCCCCGATTCGGTGAGTTTCAAACGAAGCAAAATGACGGTCGTCTACCTGGAAGTCCCACTGCAATTCTATCTGAAAACAGAAGGTAAGTTCCAGGTTGCACTTGGTTTCAAGGCGGGATTTATGATCGGAAGCCACACAAAATATGTGGGCGATGGAGGGATCAAAACCAATAGCTATGAATCTTATAGCACGTCAAAGATCAGGATCAAGAACGTTGGAATACCGAACCTGCAGCAATTCGCTTACGGCCCTACCTTTCGCATCGGGTACAAATGGATCAGCGCCGATTGCTATTATATGCTGTCGACGCTCTTCACTAAAAACCACGGACCGGATATGTACCCCATCTCGGTCGGACTGGTATTAATGCCTTTCTGATCAGAGAAAAATAAAGAGAAGAAACATCACGCCTGCTCCCACAAGAAATCCGGAATAAATCTCGGATGGCTTATGGGAGTTTGATTGAATACGGGCAAAGCCGAGAAATCCACCCAGTATTATTGCTGCAATGACGAACCAAGTCAGGTCAAGATTCAGGTTCAGTGACAGCCCCATAAGTAAACCCAGCATGCCGCCGATCCCGATCATATGCAGGCTGATCTTTCTATAGAAGGAGATGATCATTGCCAGGATCGTGAGAAACGTTGATCCCAGCATGTAATAGCTGAAAATAAAGGAAATGGAAAAACTCTTCAGCAGGTAATAGGTGATATAATAAAAGGCCGCCGCAGCCAGCAGCGGGTAGATCCTTTCTTCCCGCGACTGCAGGTAAAATGATTTCACAAGTTTCAGCCGGTACAACAGGAAAACGATCAGTAAGGGAAGAAGAATAGTGGTGAGAAAGACCAATCCGGTGAGAAACAATTTGGCCTTGACCGGGATCATCATCGCGAAAAACGTGTTGACATTCAGTAGGATCAGCAACATGTAGAAAGGAACGAAAAGGGGATGAAAAACTATGGTAAACATTCTGGCGATTCTTTCTTCCATGCGTGTTGAGGTTTTGGGATTAGAGTTCCTTCCGGAGACGTGCTACCGGAATGTTGAGCTGTTCGCGGTATTTTGCAATGGTTCGCCGGGCAATGTTATATCCTTTTTCTTTAAGGAGATCCACGAGGTGATCATCAGTAAATGGATCAGATTTATCTTCGGCTTCGATGCAATCCTGCAGGATCTTCTTGATCTCCCTGGTGGAAATTTCTTCTCCCTTTGTATTTTGCATCGATTCTGAAAAGAAACTTTTCAGCAGGAATGTCCCGAATGGCGTCTGCACATATTTGCTGTTTGCCACGCGCGAAACGGTAGAAATATCCATATTGATGATAGTGGCAATGTCTTTCAGGATCATGGGCTTCAGCTTGGTTTCATCACCGGTCATGAAATAATCCTCCTGGTATTCCATGATGGCCTGCATGGTGACATACAAGGTATCCTGGCGCTGACGGATGGCATCGATGAAATTACGGGCTGCATCCAGCTTCTGGCGGATAAAGGTAGCCGCATCTTTTGATGCCCTGCTGGCATTTTTTCCGCCTGCAGAATACTCCCGCAGCAATTCGATGTATTGCCGGTTAGGGCTCAGGTCGGGAACGTTCCGTGAATTCAGGCTGAGTTCAAGGATGCCGTCATGATTCGAAATGGTAAAATCGGGGATGATGTAATTTCCCTCACGGGAGATATCGCTTATTGAAACACCGGGTTTCGGATTCAACTTCTGGATCTCGGAGATGGCCTCCTTCAGTTCCGGTTCTGATGACCGGGTCTTTAGCAAAATCTTATCATAATGTTTTTTGCTGAATTCAAGGAAATGATCCTTCACGATCATCCGCGCCAGCTCAGTGCCTTTCGATCCCTGGGGCAGTCGTTCCAACTGAAGCAGCAGGCATTCCTGGAGGTTACGGGCGCCGATGCCGGCAGGATCAAATCCCTGGATTATCTTCAGAACTTCATCCACCTCCTGCTCGGTAGCCTCGATTCCGTGGTTGAATGCAAGATCGTCGCACAGGGCAGGGATCTCACGGAGCAGGTATCCCGGTTCGTCAAGGTTGCCAATAATGGTAGCGGCAATGATGTACTGTTTGTCGGTAACACGGTTCATACCTAACTGGCTCAGGAGGTATTCCTGGAAGCTGATTCCTGAAGCAAGCGGAGTCTCCCTTATCTCATCATCCGGGCTTTTGTTATTGGCATATAATTTATATTCCGGGATCTCGTCTTCGGCAAGATAATCTTCAAAAGAGAAATCATCATTATCGTTGCGGGGTTCCTCTTCCGGCTCTTCCCTGAATTCATCCTCGTCCGATTCCACCGAATCAGGCAGCGCATCTTCCTGGTTATCCTTTTCGTCTTCGTCAGGGCTGGTTTCTTCCAGGGCAGGATTCTCTTCGATTTCCTGCTTGATCCTTTGCTCGAGCGCCAGGATCGGTTCCTGCATAAGTCGCATAACCAGGACCTGCTGAGGCGATAGTTTCTGAATAAGCCGTTGTTGTAATCTCTGATGCAACATAGAGAACAAATATAACACTTTATCCTGTTTTTTAATAAAGGAAAGCTAGGAAATCGGATAAAATATTAAGCAGCAGGTGAGGCCGTTCAGCCATTTATCCGGGGAATAATGAGGCAGGTTTTTCTTCCGGATGAAATTTAATCGACAGGACTTTCCTTTCTATCGGAAAAACGTCAGTCCCGGTCTAAAAACCCTGCATAACCCTTTGGTTTGAATTATATTTGCAGCCAAACTGATCTAAAATGCAAAAACCATCAGGCAATCTGTCCAGGTTTTTTACCATCGCCATCCATGTTCTCATCTGGCTTGGATTGTACATGATTCCTTATATTGACGATACCCGGCAGCACTTTTCCCCGCATTTCATCTGGAGAAACACCTCTTTATTCCTGCTCCTGGTTTCTTTCTTTTATTTCAACACCTATTTCCTGATACGGAAACTTTTTCTTCCGGGGAAACTATTCTATTACATGCTGGCCATCCTGGCATGTCTCGTCTTTATCTCGGGGGTGAACCTGTTGTTTTCAAGTATCATCGATGCATACGTTCCTTCCGAATCACATCACCCCGTTATTCTCCACAGGCTCTTTTTCCCAGTCTTTCCCGCCTTGTTTGTCTTTGCCATCAGCACAGCAATAAAGATCACCAACGAATGGTTCAAGGCAGAGAAACAGAAAAAAGAGATGGAGAATGAAAAACTGCACTCTGAACTGGCTTTCCTGAAATCGCAGGTGAATCCGCATTTTCTCTTCAATATCCTCAACAACATCTGTTCGCTTGCACGGAAGAAGTCAAATGACACTGAAAATGCCATCATCCAGCTTTCCCGGATCATGCGATATATGCTGTATGATTCGAAAGATGAAAAAGTGAGCTTGGAAAAGGAGGTGGAGTACCTGCAGAATTATATTGATCTGCAGCGGCTGAGGATCTCCGATTCGGTGATCATCAATTTTACCATCGAAGGAAATATCGAAGGCAAAATGGTTGAACCCATGCTGCTGATCCCTTTCGTGGAAAATGCGTTCAAGCATGGAGTCAGTTATCTAGAAGCATCAAACATCGACATCCGCCTGAAAATCGATAACGGAGATCTTCATTTCCACGTCGAAAATAACAGGATCAAAAAGAATGAAGACCCCGTTCAACAGGAATCCGGAATCGGGCTGAAAAATGTGCTCCGGCGGCTGGATCTGCTGTATCCCGGAACCCATACAATAAACATTGAAGAGAATGCAGTGAAATACATTGTTAACCTTGATATTTCATTATAATTATGATACGGTGCATTGCAATTGATGATGAAAACCTGGCGCTCGACCTGATCGAAGACGACATCCTGAAGGTTCCGTTCCTGCAGCTGATAAAAAAGTGCAGAAACGGAATTGAAGCCCTTGATGTGCTCCAGAAGGAGAAAATCGACCTGCTTTTTCTCGATATCCAGATGCCGGATATTTCCGGGATACAGTTTCTCAAAAGCCTCCCGCACAAACCCCTTGTGATCTTTACGACCGCCTATGAAAGATATGCCCTCGAGGGTTTTGAACTTGACGTGATCGATTATCTCCTGAAGCCTTACTCATTCGAGCGGTTTCTTAAGGCGGTAAACAAAGCCCAGGAATATCTGACCATTTTAGAGAAAAACCAGGCCCATCCTGATGTCGGAGAGAACCGTTACTCCAGCCAGTTCATCTTCGTGAAATCAGATTATAAACTTGTTAAAATTGAGATCGCCGAAATTCAATATATCGAAAGCCTGAAAGATTACATAAAAATTGTGGTCGGGGGCAAACCGGTCATAACCTTGTCGAGCATGAAGGCCATCGAAGAAAAGCTGGTCGCTCCTGATTTCATCCGGGTTCACCGGAGCTTTATGGTGAATATCCGGAAGATCCAGTACATCCATCGCAATTTTGTGATGGTGGGGGATAAAGAGATCTCCATCGGCGACAACTACAAAGATAGTTTCCTGCAAGTTATCAACCAGAAAAAAAGTATCGACTGAAATGCAAAAAAAAACACTTCTGATCTTTGCTGCCTGCCTGCTTTTTACTTTTGCCAGGGCGCAGAATCGTATATGGACTTTCCAGCAATGCCTGGATACGGCACTTCAAAGAAATATATCATTGAACCAGAGCCGGCTGAACACGGATCTCAGCCGCATCACCCTTGAACAATCGAAAGCGAACCGTTTTCCAAACCTGAGTGCCAGCGCAAGAGATGGAATTGGTTTCGGCCGGAGCGTGAACCCAACAACAAACCAGTATGTGGAAAGAACCACCAACTCTTCCAGTTTTGGTGTGAGCTCAGGTGTTGACCTTTTCAATGGTTTCCAGATCACGCGCACCATCCTTCAGAATAAAATGAACCTGGATGCAGTGAAAACTGATGTGGAGAATGTCAGGAACCAGGTTATCTTAAATATTACGACTGCCTACCTGCAGTTGCTGTTTCAATATGAAATCCTCAAATCTGCAAAGAACCAGGCAGAAGCCACCGTCATCCAGGTTGACCGTACTCAGAAAATGGTCAATGCCGGGAAAGTACCCGAAAGTAACCTTTTCACGATCCGTTCGCAACAGGCCACCGATAACCTTGCTGTCGTGAATGCGCAGGGTCAGCTTGACCTTGCAAAGGTGACGCTGGAACAGCTCATGGAGATCCCGGTTACCGACAGCTTCGAGGTAATAATTCCCGACCTGGTTGAACCCTCGCTTCTCCTGAATCAAACCAACCAGGAGATCTATAATAAGGCGCTAACGGTTCAGCCGCAGATCGCCGGTGCATCCATCCGGACAAACAGCGCACTCCTGGGCATCAAAATCAGTGAAGGGGCAAGGTATCCTTCGCTCAGCCTGAGCGGCGGCGTCAACTCAAACTATTCAGTCACCTCCCATACAGGAACAAGTTCCTCGGTCAATGATTCTCCGTTCTTTCCCCAATTGTGGAACAATCTCGGTGAATCGATCGGGTTAAACCTTTCCATCCCGATCTACAGCAACCGGCAACTCAAATCCAATATTGAACGCGCAAAGATCAATGCCCTCAGCGCCCAACTGGACGAACAGAACACCCGGCTTCAGCTTCGCAAAACCATTGAGCAGTCGTACACCGATCTGCGGAATTCGATAAAGAAATATGAAGCTGTAAAAGAACAGATCAGCGCCGCCGAGCTTTCCTACCAGAATATGGAACGAAAATACAACGTTGGCATGATGACAGCCATTGACTATCTCATCGAAAAAAATAATTATTTCCAGGCACAGTCAAATGGCATACAGGCTAAATATGATTATATCTTCAAGTCGAAGATCCTGGATTTTTACCAGGGGAAACCCATACAATTCTAAGTTAAAAAACAAAACACATAGTAACAAATGAAAAAGAAGTATTGGATCCTGATTGTTATCATCGTAATAGCGGCGGCTATTGGCGCCTGGTTCTTGTTCGGGAATAAAGATGCGGCCGCCGTGCAATATAGAACCGCAAAAGTTGAGATGGGAGATCTCAGGATTGTGGTCACTGCAACCGGCACCCTGCAGGCAGATACGACCGTGCAGGTTGGAACCCAGGTTTCCGGGATCATTGACAAGATCCTGGTGGATTTTAATTCCATTGTACGAAAAGGACAGGTAGTTGCCTTGCTGGATACCACTTACCTCGCAGCAGCAGTGGAAGATGCCTCTTCCTCTATGTACCGGGCCCAGGTACAGGTCAACCTTACAAAACGCAATTATGACCGGAACAAACAGCTATTCGATGAAAAGGTCATTGCACAATCTGATTATGATCAGTCGCTGTCCGATTATGAAACGGCCCAGGGCAATGCACGCTCTGCAAAATCAGCCCTCACCAGGGCCAAAATCAACCTGAAATATGCCACTATTGTGGCCCCGGTTTCGGGTGTTGTGATCTCCCGGAATGTTGACCGTGGACAAACCGTTGCCGCAAGCTTCAGCACACCCACTTTATTCGCCATTGCCAACGACCTGACGAAAATGCAGGTACAAGCCAGCATCGATGAAGCAGATATCGGTAAAATTCAGGTCGGACAGGATGTAACGTTCACCGTGGATGCATATCCCGAACTTTCATTCACCGGAACGGTCAGGCAGATCCGCCTGCAACCGGTCGTACTTCAAAATGTGGTCAATTATACCGTCATCATTGATGTACCAAATCCGGACCTGAAATTAATGCCGGGAATGACTGCCAACATAACAGTGAAGATCCAGGAAACGCTGGGTGTTTTGAAGATCCCTGCCAGTGCTCTGAAATTCTGGCCGGCACAGGAAACCCTTGACCAGGCATTGAAAGAAATGCCAGATTCCCTGAAACAGATCATTGATAAAATGATTAAATTCCGTCAACGGATGAATTCACAAGGCGGAACCCGGACTGCAGCGAATGCAGGCGGTGGAGGAGGTCAAAACGGATTTGGCGGCAGCCAGGGAGGATCTGACCGGGGCGGCAGCCAGGGTAGGTCGCAGGGACAAGGAAATGAAGGAAGACATAGCAACAGGGGGCACATGGGGTTGGTATGGGTAAAAACTGCTGTCAATAAACTGGTACCGTTCAGGGTAAAAACCGGGTTGAGCGACGGGAGTTTTACTGCAGTGGAAGGAAACCTCAAAGAAGGCGATGAAGTTGTGACAGGCATCATCAACACACAAACAACCACAACACCACAGACACAACAAAGCCCTTTCCAGCCGCAGCGGCCCGGAGGAGGCAGGGGAGGACGGTAATATGACGGATGCAATCATTTCAACCCGGCACCTGGTAAAGATCTATAAAATGGGCGATCTTGAGGTTCATGCCCTGAGAGGCATCGACATGGAAATCCGCAAAAGTGATTTTGTCGCCATCATGGGAAAAAGCGGTTCTGGAAAATCCACTTTTATGAACATCGTAGGTTGCCTGGATGTGCCTACCCGGGGAGAATATTTCCTGGATGGTGTGGATGTAGGGAAGATGAACAAGGATCAGCTGGCACAGTTACGGAATAACAAGATCGGTTTTGTATTCCAGTCATTTAACCTGCTTTCCCGGACATCGGCCCTGGAAAATGTGGAGCTTCCATTGATGTACAACCCCAAGGTCAGTTCTCATGCACTGCGGGAAAAAGCCATGAAAGCCCTCGAATCAGTAGGGCTGGCCGACCGGTCGCACCACCTGCCGAACCAGCTTTCGGGAGGGGAGCAGCAGCGGGTGGCCATCGCCCGTGCCCTGGTCAACGACCCGGTTGTGATCCTGGCAGATGAACCTACCGGCAACCTGGATACCCGGACCAGCGTGGAAGTGATGGATATCTTCCAGCAACTGAATAATAAGGGGATCACGGTGGTAATCGTGACACATGAACCCGATATTGCCGCCTACACCAATCGGAATGTGAGTTTCCGTGACGGCAGGATCCTGAAAGATCTTCAAGTTGAACATCCCCGGAAAGCAAGCGAAGAACTTCTTTTGATTCCGGCTATCAGCGAGGAGGAAACGATATGAAGTTAAAGAACCAGTTAAAAGCAGCCATCCGTTCGTTGTCGAAGAATAAGATGCGCACCTTTCTTACGATGCTGGGGATCATCATCGGGGTAGCTTCGGTCATCGCCATGCTGGCCATCGGGCAGGGATCGAAACAGAGCATCCAGGCACAGATCTCAAACCTGGGAACCAACCTGCTGACCATCTTCCCATCTGCAAGTATGACCGGAGGCGTGAGAATGGAAGCCGGTTCCTCGGTAAAACTCACGCTGGATGATTATAAGGCAGTAGCCTCCCGTTGCCCGGCCGTAATGTATTCCACTCCTACTGTTCGTACCAGCGGCCAGCTGATCGCCGGTTCGCAGAACTGGAGAACTTCCGTTTGGGGTGTCTATCCGGATTATTTCGATATCCGTAACCTGACGATCCAGTCCGGAAGTGTTTTTACCACTGCCGATGACCGTTCAGCCACAAAAATATGCGTGATAGGGCAGACAGTATCCAAATATCTCTTTGGAGAAGGAATAGATCCTGTCGGCAAACAGATCCGGATCAACAAAATCCCTTTTCTTGTCACTGGGCTTATCACCGCGAAAGGACAAAATGCCTTTGGGCAGGACCAGGATGATATTGTGATTGCTCCGTTTACAACAGTACAGGAACGCATGATGACCATCACTTACATCAACAGCATCATGGTTTCGGCTACCACAGAAAAGATGATCCCGGAGGCTACCGATGAGATCACTCAGGTATTGAAAGAAAGACACCGGCTCGGGCCATCGGAAGACCCGGATTTTACCATCCGTTCACAGGCCGATATTGCCAACGCTGCTACGGCCACCTCCGGTATCCTTACCATTCTTCTGGCCAGCATAGCAAGTATCTCGTTGCTGGTAGGAGGTATCGGCATCATGAATATCATGCTGGTTTCGGTTACGGAACGCACACGTGAGATCGGGATCCGCATGGGGGTCGGTGCCCGCGGACGCGATGTTTTGCTTCAGTTCCTGATCGAAGCCCTCATGATCAGCCTGATCGGCGGAATTATTGGTGCCGGCCTTGGCATCCTGACCTCAGAGGTCATTGCGAGTATCATGAAATGGCCGGTGACCATAACCCTGCAATCGATCCTCCTTTCCTTCTTATTCTCAACAGCCATCGGGATCTTTTTCGGCTGGTACCCTGCACGGAAAGCAGCCAGCCTGAACCCGATCGATGCATTGCGTTACGAATAGCCACCGGTTTCAGTAGTGATTATTCATATTAAGCCCTTCGGGTTTTTAGTTCTATTCCTATCACAATGTATCCTTATAACAATCCCGAAGGAATTGAATCTCAATAACACCGCATGAAACGCGGTGATCAGGCGATGTCATCTTCCAGACTCCTATATAACTCTTTGTAACTACTTAATTACCAATTCTTTTTTTCTCGCAGATCGACGCAGATTTACCGCAAACCTGCCTACCGGCAGGTAGGTTTTCGCTGAAAAGATCAAAGTCTAACTTCATATAAACCCCATCTGAATATATGAGTGATAATGTATTCCGCGTGAATCAGCGTTTAAATCTGCGAAAATCAGCGAGAACGATTTTTATATTATTTGGTTTGATGTTCATGAAAAAACCTTCAGGAGTGAACTTAGCGGTGATTTTTAACTTATTAAACAACCCATTACCGGGGTTTACCATAAAAGTAATACAGGTTAGCAATTGGTTCATAAAGAATCGCCCGAATTTTTGCATAACATCTTGCTATTTTTAATATATTTGGGTAATAAAAGAATAATAGCACATTCCACTGCCACCATGCTATGTTAAACCACTTCAAAATGGGTTACATATGAAAAAACTATTTTACATTTTATTTTTCTTTCTTCCAGTTTTCGGTTTTACCCAAATGGACTTGTATAAAGATTCCCCCTTGAATTATACTTGGAAGTATATTGGAACAGCGGGTTTTTCGGCTGGTGATGCCGTTTATACTTGCCTTGCTTTTAGTCCATCTGGTGAGCCTTATGTGGCTTATAGTGATGGAGCAAATTCCTTTAAAGCAACAGTTATGAGATTTGATGGAATCAGTTGGGTAAATGTAGGAAATGCGGGTTTTTCGACTGGTGAGGCTGATTGGACAAGCCTCGCTTTTAGCCCTATAAATGATCGTCCTTATGTTGCTTATACTGATCGTGGAAATTCATCAAAAACAACCGTAATGAAGTTTGATGGAACCAATTGGGTGATTGTTGGAAATACAGGTTTCTCATCAGAAGAAGCTGATTATCCAAGCCTCGCATTTAGTAATTCAGGAGAACCCTATGTGGCATATCAAGATTTTGGAAATTCAGAGAAAACAACAGTAATGAAATTTAACGGAACCACTTGGGTGAATGTTGGAAATGCTGGATTCTCAGCAGGATATTCTTCAAATACGAGTCTCGTGTTCAGCTCTTTTGGCGAACCTTATGTAGCATATTATGATGGGGGAAATTCAGGAAAAGCCACAGTAATGAAATTTGATGGAACCAACTGGGTGAATGTGGGGTCAGCGGGTTTCACAAATTCATCTGTTTATTATCCGAGCCTTGCCCTAAGTCCATCTGGTGAACCTTATGTGGCGTATCAGGATTTTGGGAATTCATATAAGGCGACTGTAATGAAATTTGATGGAACCAATTGGTTAATTGTCGGTAATGCAGGTTTCTCACCCAGTATGGTTGCATACATAAGTCTTGCTTTCAGCCCAGCTGGAGAGCCTTATGTGGCTTATCAAGATCACGCAAATTCTGAAAAAGCCTCAGTTATAAAATTTGATGGAACAAATTGGGTGGATGTAGGGATTGCAGGGTTTTCAGCAGGGGTGGCTTATTATTCAAGTCTTGTGTTTAGTCCGAATGGAAAACCTTACATAGCATATCAAGATGACGGTTATTCCAGTAAAGCATCTGTGATGGCATATGGTGCCCCAGCGGGAATCAAAGAACAACAACAGCAACAATTGACTTTTTATCCCAATCCAACCAAAAGCAAAATCACCATCGAAACATCAGGGGCATTAACAGCAAGCTACTTGGTAATTGTGAATATTGAAGGTCAGCAGCTCATCACCCGCCAAATTACCGAGCCCAAAACACTACTTGACATCAGCAATCTACCCAGCGGGGTTTATTTTGTGCAGGTAATCAATGAAAAGACGGTAGAGGTGGGGAAGATTATTAAGCAGTAATATCCAACATTAAATTAAAGTCAGAATATTATGAAAAAACTTATCTGCATTTTAATATTTTTACTTCCAGTAATTGTTAATGCCCAGCTCAACCTCTATAAAGATTCGCCATTGGAATATGCGTGGAAGAATGTTGGCTATGCTGGTTTCTCCGCAGGAATGATTTATAATACAAGCCTCGTCTTCAGCCCATCTGGGGAACCTTATGTAGCTTATATGGATTTTGGGAATTCCCAAAAAGTCACCGTAATGAAATTTGATGAAACCAACTGGATGAATGTCGGAAATGCAGGTTTCTCGGCAGAACAGTCTTGGTATACAAGCCTTGCTTTCAGTCCAACTGGTGAACCATGTGTGGCTTTTTTGGATTATGGAAATTCAGATAAAGCAATGCTAATGAAATTTGATGGGAACAACTGGGTGAATGTTGGAAATGCGGGTTTCTCAGTTGGAGAGGCTATTTATATAAGCCTTGCTTTCAGCCCATCTGGTGAACCGTATGTGGCTTATATGGATGCTGTAAATTCCAATAAAGCAACTGTAATGAAATATGATGGAACCAACTGGATGAATGTTGGAAATGCGGGTTTCTCAGTAGGACAGTCTTTGTATACAAGCCTTGCATTCAGTCCATCTGGACAACCATTTGTGGCCTATCAGGATGGTGGAAATTCAAATAAAGTAACGGTGATGAAATTTGATGGAAACAACTGGGTGAATGTTGGAGCTGCGGGTTTTTCAGCAGGGGTGGCTCCATTTACAAGCCTTGCTTTTAGTCCTTCTGGTCAACCCTATGTGGCATATGAAGATTTTGGGAATTCCCAAAAAGCCACCGTAATGAAATTTGATGGAACCAACTGGGTGAATATTGGAAATGCAGGTTTCTCAGCAGGGACGGTTAACTTTACAAGCCTCGCTTTTAGCCCTTCTGGGCAACCTTATGTGGCTTATCAAGATTGGGGAAATTCTGATAAAGTCACACTAATGAAATATAATGGAACCAACTGGATGAATGTTGGAAATTCGGGTTTCTCAATGGGAGAGGCTTATTATACAAGCCTCGCCTTCAGCCCATCTGGTCAGCCTTATGTGGCGTATTTGGATGATGGAAATTCAGGGAAAGCAACAGTAATGAAATATGATTCCGTTTTTACGGGAATTGGCGAACTTCAACATTCACGAATATCTCTCTATCCAAATCCGGCAACAGAGAAAATAACAATTGAAACGTCAGGAACAGCAAAAGGAAGCAATTTGACAATTGTGAATATTGCAGGTCAGCAGCTTATCACCCGCCAAATCACCGAACCCCAAACACAACTTGACATCAGCAACTTGCCCAGCGGAGTTTATTTTGTACGGCTGACAAATGAAAGGACGGTGGAATTGGGGAAGATTATTAAACAGTAACCTGGCACACGTTACAGACGTGCAGAAAGCAGAGGTTTTCAGAATTGCAAATTCTGAATTGTTACAAGCGGCATTGCAAATACCGCTTAGCGGGCCAGCCTGAACCCGATCGATGCGCTGCGTTACGAATGATCTTTTTTAATTTTTATTCTGTTCTTAAACTATTAACAGGATTGGCAATGGCAGCTTTGATGGCCTGAAAACTGATCGTCGATAGCGTTATAAGAAATACAATTAAACCGCATAAAGCAAACATCCACCAACTAATTGAAATGCGGTACGCAAAATTTTGAAGCCAGGCATGCATATAGTACCATGAAAGTGGTGTTGCTATTAACGCCGCTACAATGATGAGCCAAATAAAATCTGTTACAGTAAGTTTTATAATATCAGCTATTCCTGCTCCCAAAACTTTCCTGATGCCAAGTTCTTTTGTACGTTGTTTAAGTGTAAGCAGCACCAGTCCAAAAACACCAGCTAAGGTTAGTATAATTGATAATGCGGAAAAATATAGAAATATGTTCTGAAACCGTTCTTCATTTTTATAAATGTTGTTGAAAGCATCATCTAAAAACCAATAATCGAACGGTGCATCCGGTAATGTGTTTCTCCATGTTTGTTTTATGGAATTTATGAAAGAGGAAGTATTACCTGTCTGATATTTTATTGCAAGGTATGAATACTGATTTGCCCATGGCTTGTTGGTTATAATAAGTGGTTCTATCTTATCGTGTAACGAGGCGAAGTGAAAGTCTTTGATCACTCCAACTACTTTATGCTCTCCATTCCTTCTGATGGTTTTGCCCAGCGGATTTTTCCACTCCAGTGTTCTTGCAAGCGTTTCATTTATAATATATCCTTCATTAATAACGGGGCGATCCTTTGAAAAATAATCACCGGATACCAGTTTAATATTAAATGTTCTCCCAAAATTTTCATCTACATCTAATTGATGAATGACCATCGCCCTGGTACCGCCTTCAGGAATGAAACCATTACTGGTAATACCATCATAGGGAATTTCTGAAAGTGCCGAGACCTGTTCAACTTCCGGCATTTGTGATAATTTCTGTTTTAGCAAAGGGCAAGCATCCTTCGTTTTCCCTCCTACCAATGGCAGCACAAGAATATGGTCTCTGTCGTATCCGGGATTTATATTTTTACTGTATTTTAATTGAAGGGTTACCAATAATGCGAACGACATTAATCCTATGCTGATTGCAAATTGTGTAATGATCAATCCTTTTCTAAATATGCTTTGGGCACTTTGCGGGAGTAATGCTTTGAATATTCTCGTTACATTAAAAGAGGAAAGATAAAATGCAACATAGCTTCCTGAGATTGCCCCCACGATCATGATAATAAAAAACAACAGCAACAAAGCCGGTGCAGTATCCAGGCTTACAGAAGGTAAATTCTTTCCCAGCATTTGCTGATAGACAGGTGTTACAATCATAACGATCGCAATCGCAATGATGAATGTAATGGTTGTCATCAATACTGTTTCAATTAAAAATTGTTTGATCAATTGACTGCGGGCAGCACCGAGTACTTTTCTTACACCAACCTCCTTAAACCTTGATGTGGCTTGTGCTGTAGTAAGGTTGACATAATTTACACAAGAGATGATAAGAATGAGTAATGCTACTACACTGAACACATAAATGTTGGTTCGCAATGTACCGGAATCGCCACTATAATAAAGATGAATATCCTGAATGGGTTGCAAGGATGCATCATTTCTGAAGCCAACTTTCGAGTAATCCTCGTTGATGTGTTTCCACATAAAAGCGGGCAGTTTTTTTTCCAGTGATTCGCGACTTGCCCTATCCTTTAATTGTAAATAAGTAATATACTGCTCACCACCATTCCAGTCCATAAAATTACCAGGCTCTTTATACAACGTGATGAATGAAAGTAACGCGTTATAGCTGAGATGTGAATTTGAAGGCAGTTCCTGAGCAATACCCGTTACGATATAATCGGTCTGATTATTGAGCCGTACAACTTTTCCCATCGCTTTTTCTTCTTTCCCGAATAATTTCTTTGCAGTCTCACCTGTTAATACGATTGAAAATGGCTCTTTTAAAGCCGTGGACGGGTTGCCTTGTAATAATTTATAAGAAAAGAGTTGGAAAAAGTTAGAATCGGCATGATGAATATCGTCAACCTTTATTGTTTTGTCGTTATAAGTTATATAGGCTATCCGTTCCGAAGATATTCTTGTAAAGGATCTGATCTCCGGAAACTCATTCTGTGCATCGGAACCAAACGGAGGTGTAAATTCTGCTCCTTCTCCAAGTAATTTTCCATTCTGCCAGAACCGGAAGCCTACACGGTATAATGAAGATTTGTTTTGTTGAAAATTATCATAGCCTGTTTCATTGTAAATATACATTCCGATGAGCAACACCGCAGTGATGCCTATAGACAATCCGCCAAGATTGATAAGAGACAGAATTCTGTTCTTCTGAAAATTCCGGATAGCAGTTTTTAAATAATTTCTGATCATGGCAGTGCAAATTATTATACCAGAATATTTTCCGTAACCGTTTGCCCGTCTAACATACGGATGATGCGATGACTGAACCTTGCATCGTGTTCGCTGTGGGTTACCATGATGATGGTTGTGCCCTGTTCGTTCAAATCAGTTAACAGTTGCATTACTTCATTACCATTCACAGAATCGAGGTTACCGGTAGGCTCATCAGCAAGAATCAATCTGGAATTATTTACCACCGCCCTTGCCACTGCCACACGTTGTTGCTGACCGCCTGAAAGTTGTTGGGGATAATGTTTGCGACGATGCATTATCTTCATCTTATCTAAAACTTTTTCTACTTTTTCTTTTCTATCTGCTGCTTTAATACCTGTATAAATCAATGGCAGTTCTACATTTTCATACACAGTTAATTCATCTATCAGGTTAAAGCTCTGAAACACGAACCCAATATTATTCTTACGCATCTCTGCCCGTTTTCTTTCGTTAAAATGAGCAACCTCTGTCCCATTAAAAATAAAACTACCGGCATCGGGATCATCCAACAATCCCAGTATATTTAACAAGGTGGACTTGCCACAACCTGAAGGTCCCATTACGGCGACAAACTCTCCTTCTTTCACTTCCATTGATAATCTGTTAAGTGCAATGGTTTCTACCTCTTCTGTCCGGTAGGTTTTCTCAAGGTCTTGGATCTTTATCATTTGATTGTTATCTGTTTTTGAATGCATGTTTTATTATTTTTTCAGAATCAGTTCCTGCATATCTCCATAGGTTTCATAGTTCGAAGTAATCACCTTATCCCCTGGCTTCAAACCTTCCAGCACCTCATAGTAATCCGGATTCTGTCTTCCTAACCGGATATCAACCCGATACCCTTTTGTGGAACCTTCGTTTACCCTGAAAATCCAGTTTCCTCCGGTTTGCTGATAAAATCCACCTTTAGGCAATAGCAAGGCAGTAGTTTCATCACTCAACGCGAGACGCAGTTGCAATGTTTGTCCCCTGCGGATTCCAACCGGTACTTTGCCATCAAACTGCATGTCGACCTGGAAACGCCCGTTGGTAACCTGGGTATAAATTTTTTTAATCACCAGGGTATAGCTACTGTCAGTAAAGATGAATTCACCTTTTAACCCGGTGTATATACGTGAAATATAGTGTTCATCAATATCGGCACGAACTTTAAAACTGCCAACAACATCAATTTGCCCAAGACGCTCACCTTTATTTTTTGACTGCCCTACCTCTGCATCCAGCGAAGTAAGCTGCCCGTCAACAGAGGCGCGTACGATAAGATCACCCACTTTTCTCCGCATCAGTTTAAGAGCGCCTTGCATGCGCGTATAGGATTCTTTCATTTGTGCAAGTTGCTGTTTTGTTGAAATTGAATCCTGAGCGAGTGTTTTTTCTGAAAGACTTTTTCTTTTTAACTGAAAATTGTACACGTTTTCGGTTGATTTAAATTCCTGTAATGGAATAACTCCATCATCATACAATTTTTTATTGACATCATAAATACGTTTTGCTTCTGCAAGCGCATTGTCAACTTCAGCCATCATGTTCAGCTGAGCTATTGTATGCTGCTCTGCCTGGTTGCGGGTGTTCTGCATTTCGGTCAAGACCTGGAAGACAGCAGTCTCCCGGTTTGAAAGATCAAGTTCCAGATCCGTATTAACGAGTTTCAGAACAGGATCGCCTTTTTCCATTAGCGTACCATCCTCCACATAAATTGAATCAACTCTGCCACCTTCGGTTGCATCCAGATAAATTGTTGTTTGCGGAAGCACAATTCCATTCAGGGGAATGAACTCTGTAAATGCACCATACTTAATGTCGCTTATGGTAATCTTTTCGGGGTCCACATTAAGACGTGACTTCCCTGAACCTAACCAAATACTGCCAACAATTAAAAGTACAATTCCACCACCGATTGACCAGGTTAGTTTGCGCTTAACCGGCCATCTCTTTTTTTCAATTGCTCTGTCCATTAATTAAATCTGTTTTTTTAATGCAAAATAATTAACCCGTACGCATACCGCCAATACTATACCGAAAATTTACAGTACTGAAATTCATCAGGTTAAAATTGCCGGATAAGAATAAGTGTCCGGTATTGATACACACGGTGTACGATTTTGATACACTGATTTTTTCATTTATTTTTTTAGCGTGTGATAGCATAAATCCATATTGATACTGTTTACATTTGTATAAATTAATGAAGCAGCATTTTCTATGATCTTAAGAAAATCTTCAATACTTGTAATTGATGATGATACGGATATACTCATTGCGGTAAATCTATTATTAAAAAAGAAAGTAAACGAAGTCGTTACAGAAAAGAATCCGCAAAATATTCTATCATTAGTTGAAAGACGAAAGTTCAATATTATTCTTCTTGATATGAATTTTTCCGCTTCAGTTAACACCGGGAACGAAGGATTATATTGGCTTAAACGCATAAAGGAATTGAGCCCTGACGCTTCTGTCATAATGATTACTGCTTATGGTGATATTGATCTTGCGGTGAGATCCATGAAAGAAGGAGCTTCCGATTTCATTTTAAAACCATGGCAGAACGAAAAGCTGCTTGCTTCGATTAATGAAACATTGCAGAGCAAGAAAGATATCAGGGAACGGATTTCTCTGCAAAAAGAAGGTAATTCCATTATCGGCAGTGAATTAATCGGCCGGTCAGAAGAAATGCAGGGAATTTTTTACAAGATTGAAAAGATAGCGCCAACGGATGCTAATATTCTCTTGCTTGGTGAAAACGGCACGGGTAAAGATCTTATAGCAAAAGTGATTCATCAACATTCGGGCAGGGTAGAAAAACCGTTTATTAAAGTGGATGCGGGCGCATTAACGGAATCATTGTTTGAATCGGAATTGTTTGGTCATAAAAAAGGAGCCTTTACGGATGCGCGTGAAGATCGCGAAGGACGTTTCGAATCAGCCAACGGAGGAACCTTGTTTTTGGATGAGATTGGAAATATTTCATTGGTGCAGCAGTCAAAATTGCTTACCGTTTTACAGAACCGGCAGGTTACCAGGGTAGGTACCAATCAGGCAGTGCCCATTGATATCCGGTTGATCTGTGCAACAAATATCCCGATCAATGAACTTGCAAATGAAAACCGTTTCAGAAAGGATTTAATTTATCGTATTAACACAATTGAAATAGAAATACCTCCGCTTCGAAAAAGGAAAGATGACATCATTCTGCTCGCAAAACAATTTCTTGAACGTTATTCAGAAAAATATTTCAAACCTACTTTACAATTCGATAATGCAGCGGTAGAAAAACTCCTTCAGTATCATTACCCGGGAAATGTGCGTGAGCTGCTTTATATCATCGAACGTGCTGTTATCATGGTGGAAGGAGATGTCATTAAGGCGGAAGATTTGATCTTTTCACCGGTTGAAGCCCGGACCGAATTTCATAAAGAAATGATGGATATCAAATTAAGCACTGTTGAGAAAAAAACCATCCTGCGTGCGATTGAAAAAAACAAAGGCAATATTACCAGGGCAGCGAAAGAATTGGGATTAACCCGCACGGCATTATACCGGCGAATCAGTAAATATGATATTTAAGAAATCCGGAAGAGGGAACCTGCTCAGGGTACTGTTTTTATTCCTGGTACTTATTGCAGGGGCGTGGCTGATCGTGAATTCGGATTACCTGCTTTTCGGAGTTGCATTCTGCCTTGTTGTTTATTTAACGTATGATTTGTACCACTTCAATTTAAAAGCAAAAGAAGAAATCGAACAGTTTGTGGAATCGGTTCAATACCGGGACTTCTCGCGATACTTTGATGTGAACCACGCACCCGTTGAGCTGAAACCTTTTCGAAAAGGATTCAATGAAATAAATTCTGCATTCAAAGTTATCATCAGGGAAAACGAAGTTCAGCGTCAATACATGCAAAAGATCCTTGAACTGGTTGATACAGGTATTATCTGTTATGAAGAGAAAGAAGGCGAAATCATATTGATCAATGAAACGCTTAAAAATTTGCTTGGCATTCCATACCTGAAAACAATACAGGACCTCCGGAGACGTGATGGAGAATTGTATGAAAATATTTTGTCCCTTAAGCCCGATAAAAACAAAGTGGTAACCGTTACCAAAGAGCTGAATAAAATTAAAGTGTTTCTCTCATCAACAATTTTTCAAACAGAAGGGAAAAACTATAAGCTGATAGCTTTTCAAAATGTGAATGAAGCGTTGGATGAAAATGAAACAAGAGCCTGGCATAAGTTGCTGAGCGTGATGACGCACGAGATCATGAATTCAGTTGCTCCGATTTCTTCTTTAGCCGATACACTTAAAAATCGTTTACAGGATTTCAAAAACACCAATGAAAAGGATACCCGCGATTCTCTTGAGGATATTGAATTGGGAATAGATACGATAAAGCATCGCAGTGAAAGCCTGATGCGTTTTGCACATACATACAGGAATCTCAATAAAATTACAACACCCAATTTACATAAAGTATTTGTACGTGATTTGTTTGAACGCCTTCACCAATTAATGCAACCTCTCTTTGAACAGAAGAATATTGAACTGGAAGTTATACTTCAGGACCCAAGCATTTCATTAATGGCGGATGCCAGCTTGATTGAGCAATTACTCATCAATTTAATCACCAATGCCATGAATGCGGTAAAAGAAAAACCTGATCCACTGATTACATTATCAGCATCGGAAAATAATAAAAATAAAATAATCATAAAAGTAAGTGATAATGGTATCGGGATACCCGCACAAAATCTCGATAAAATATTTGTTCCATTTTTCAGTACGACAAACAGCAGCGGTATCGGGTTAAGTCTTTGCAAGCAGATAATGCTGGTTCACAACGGCAATATCCGGATACAATCTGTTGAAAGAAAAGGAACGTCAATCTGGCTGTTGTTTTAGGCCGTAGTTCAACCCGTCAACCAGGTAACTTAATCCTTCAAACACCGGATACTATAACCGTCAACTTTCATGATGTAGTCACTGGCCATATCCGGGGAAGCGTAATACAGGTTGCGGTACCATGCGCTTGTTACACTGATCTCTGTAGCTGACCACCAGTATCCGTTGAGTCCGATTTTGCTGAAGACTCCCAGAAAGTCGCGGTAACCACCGGGCAAAGCTGTAAAGCCGCTTTCATTGGTCGCTCCTGTATTAGGACTCTGCCAATGAGCTGTGCCTGTTTCTTTTAGTTTGCCTCCTGCAGAACCACCAGTGGATTCCAAGAAAGAAGTCAGAGTTGTCCACTCGGCATCGCTGGGTATATGCCAGCCCGTGGGGGCTATGCTACGGCTGTCAGTTGTTGCTTGCCAATTGTATAACCTGCCGTAGGTTGTCGAATTATTCGCGTCGTTATTATAATTGCAGTAAGCGCCGGTTGTAAGGTTGCCCCAGGTATTATTATCCGTTATATTTGTTATGGGGTCGCCATTGCGGTACTTTGTTGTTTTCAGATTCTCAACCAGCCATACTTGTGTGCCAATGGTTATAAAATGATACACATTACCGTCAATGTCAGTTACTGTGCCTCCAATTCCCTGTTGTGTTATAAACGACACATTATCGCCATATCCTGTGCCTGTGGCATTGGTCGCGTATGCTCGCACATAATAAGTAGTATTTGCTGTTAAACCTGTTATAGCGCTTGTAAAACTGCCTGTACCAGTGCCATCTGTGGTTTTACCGTTGTCTATTGTAGGATTTTGAAATATAGCCCAACACACGCCTCTTGCTGTTACCGTTGAGCCACCGTCAGAGATAACGTTGCCCCCACAAGAAGCGGTGGTTTGTGTAATATTACTTATTGCGGCGGTCGTTAGTACCGGAGCTATTCCGGTGAGAGTTGGATTGTTGTCAACCTTCTTCGAACAACTGTTTGTAAATATTAATAACGCTCCCGTTATAATAAATGTGTAAATCCAGTGTTTGTTTTTCATAATTTTATATTAAAAGATCGTTGACTTATTCATATTCAAAGTATTAACACAGGTGCGCATGATTGTTATAAACCGATTTTAATATATCCCCGAAATTAACGTCCAATTATTAAGAATAGCATTTTTTTCATCCTTTTTTAACATAATTTAACGAAAACACATATTGTTAAAATAATAACAATTAACGAATTACATTTTTAAACATATGTAGTTCACGACGATTTTCTTAATGGAAATCCGCCTCACCCGTGATTTACGATCTCTTCGGAAAACGGATGTTCTCCAGATATATCCCTAAGCAAATCCGGACCGTGGAAATGGATGTTTTTTCAAGGAATAAGGGGATGTTTGTTCCGCAGCTTGTGTTTAACAATAATTTTGGGGGTGATGTCTTCTTTCCTGACATCCACGGAGTAGTTGAATTGTTTTTCAACGGATGCTTGTCCGTTTACGAAGTGCCAATTACCAGGGAATGATCTTTCACTATCCTTTTTACAAGTGATCTTGTTTTTTCGTTAAGAGCGATCAATGACCGGGCACGCGTCACAGATTTCTCGACCTTTGAAGGATGTGCGGAAAGTAGAGGGTATGGTTAAAATCGCCTATGACTGCAAAATAACAGAATTTCAGAAGCAAGAAGGGGTAAGAAGTTCAATTTGTATTATTACAAAGGCTTTAAGGTCATTTTCAGTTCGGAATCAAAGTACATCTGGACCCACTGGTAAGGAACTAGTCCGGTTAATGTTGCATATATCCGTAAATAAAAACCATTGCTACCAAACGGGATGTTGCCGTTAATTATTGTCAGGTTCAATGTTTTACCCGTTCCCCCGTTGTTGTTGACACTAGCGATCTGAACTGGGGATGAAAAATCTGTATTATTTGATACTTCAGCTCGGGCCGATTGAAGCCATCCGAAGTTGGCCTCGACAGGTGCATTGATCGTTATGGAGAATTGCGTAAAAACAGGATTTTCAATAGTGCCGCTTGACACCCCGTGTGCG